>JBDTTM010000073.1:0-12424 GCA_039930605.1 Bacteroidota bacterium | reverse complement strand
TAAGAAGCAGCAACCGGTCGGAACCATAATTCAAGCGTCCCGGTAGGTGGCATGTTGGCAATATATTTACCAATTAAACCGGTAGCGTCGGCTGTAACAAGTGATGTACCTGCACCAACGTCAACAGCCCCTGCTAAAGTGCTTATTTTCAGAAACTGGTTTGCTAAAACGCGCACAGCTTCAATCGTGTTCGTGGCAATAACAAAGTCTTTACTGTCTGTCGTGCCGAGAAAATTCTGTCCTGCGGCAACACCTGGAGTAGTGGCAGCATTTCCTGTTAACGCCCACCCACTACCGGAAAGATAAACCCAATTGGGAATATTGGTGAGACTCGTATTATAATAAAGCCCTTCAAGAGAAGCACCTACAGTATTGGTTTGATAAACAATTAAACCTTGTGCGGCAGCAGGAAGCGGATTCATTGCGGCGCGCTGTGCATCGGTTACACGTGGAGGAAGAAATCCTTTATCGTTTCCTGCACCTGATTGGAGTTCAAGCATCGCTGATGCATTCGGCACAAAAGCAGCCGCACCGATTCCAGCATTTTGTGCATTGGATGATGAAACAATAAAAAGTAAAAACAGGATTGAAAGGATCGACTTATAACATGGAAAAAATTTATATCTATTCATAACAGACTGATTTTAAGGTGAAACAAATCTATACATTTATTTTATGAATCATTCATAGAGGTTAATTATTTGTGAAATTTTTGGCCAATGGGGCTTTACGCTAGGTAAACTGTCTATAATCAATAGCTTTGCGGAGCGATAAAAACAATGAAACCCTTCCGGCAAATAACATCCACTTTCCTGCTGCTGGTATTTTTGTTTTCTGCCGCTCCAAAAGAATTGCTGCATGAATATTTTCATCAGCATGAAACCGTAGATTTTATTTGTACCGATAGTTGTGCTGATCACTTAACTGTGCTTCATGAGCATTGTGAATTGCTCCAGTTGAGTCATCCTCCGCTCTATTGTTCTGTTCAAACATTTTCTTTTACTGCAGATGAACTGATCTTTGTTCAGACATTTGCCGGTACCCACGAATACCAATTTTTTTCTTCCCCATATTTATTTTTCAGGGGACCTCCTTCGCTTAGTTGATTTTTTCCGGAACGTAAGTTCTGACCTCGGAAACCCGGGGTTCCGCGTTATTTTTTCATTTTTCAACTAACAAATTTATGATCAGAAAAATATTTGTCTGCGTTGCTTGGCTGCTGCCATTCTGCAATGCATTCGCACAGGTTGACAGCCTGTCGTCAGATTCAGTTTTATTATTGCAGGTTCAGAATCAATTGGCACAAAGCAATGCTGCACCTGTTCGCACTTCACCTTCGTCAAATCCTGACATCAGCGTAATAGGTGATTTCAGAATGATGTACCAGGACAACAGGAAACGTCACTTCGATGCCAACCTGGCTGAAACAGAATTTTCTTTCCAGTCAGTAATTGATCCCTATGCGAAAGCGGATTTCTTTTATTCCGTTAGCCGTGATGCAGAGACAGGAGAATTCAAAGGTGAAATAGAAGAAGGTTATTTGACAACGATTTCACTACCTGCGCATCTTCAGTTGAAAGCAGGAAAGTTCAAACAACAATTAGGACGTATTAATGCAGTCCATTCTCATGCGCTTGCATTTGTTGATATGCCAAATGCCTACGTTCGTTTTTTCGGAGAAGAAGGAATGAATGATGAAGGTCTGTCACTCAGCTGGCTGTTACCGAACTATTCCTTTTTCCAGGAACTCACTATTGAAGAAACGGATGGGCCACGCGAAAGTCCCAGTTTTACAAGGAGTATAAAAAATCATTACCTCACACTTGCTCACCTGAAAAATTTCTGGGACCTCACAGACAACGCAACACTGGAATTCGGTCTCACAGGAATCAACGGTGCCAATTTTACAGAGCATACCTCAAATGTATTTACTGCAGATCTTACTTACAAGTGGAAACCTGTTCAGCTCAATACTTACAAGTCATTTACTTTTCAGAATGAATTTTACTACAGCCAGGCAACATTTGATTCATCAAAGATCAATGCAATGGGATTCTATTCGCTTGGCATCGTTCAAATCGCAAAGAGATGGTTCCTGACTGGAAGATATGACTACACGAATAAACCGAATTCATCTCAGTTCGTGGAGCAGGCAGGCTCAGCTACTTTGGGTTGGTATGCAACTGAATTCCAGAAAATCGAATTGCAGGGAAAATATACGTCTGCAAATGAGGAAGACGCAGAGAATAATTTTAAAAAACAATTCTCCCAGGTTTTCCTGAGATGGATTTTTGTGATTGGAACGCATGGTGCACATCAGTATTAGAAGACAGGAGACAGGAGACAAGAGACAAGAAACAAGAAACAAGAAACAAGAAACAAGAAACAAGAGACAAGAGACAAAAGACAAAAGACAAAAGACAAATAAATAAAAAATGAAAAATAAATAAAATGAAAAATAAAAATAAATTATTCGTATTAATGTTTCTATGCATGGTTACAAAAGTTCATGCAGGAACGATACGTGTTGTTACAACCACACAGGATTTGAAAAGCATTGTTGAAATGATTGGTGGGAATAAAGTGGATGCATTTGGCATTGCTACGGGTTACCAGAATCCACACTTTGTAGATCCAAAGCCAAGTTACATCATCAAACTTTCGAATGCTGACTTGTTTGTTACTGTGGGACTCGATTTGGAAACCGGGTGGTCGCCTTCGTTATTGAACAGTTCTAGGAATCCGAAAATTCAGAAAGGAAATCCAGGGTATGTTGACGCTTCTATCGGTGTGCAGTTGCAACAGGTTCCTTCCAGCATCAACCGGGGTGAAGGCGACATCCATATTTACGGAAATCCTCATTACTGGCTGGATCCGATGAATGGAAAACAGATCGCACGGAATATATGCGACGGACTGTCTCGTATTTCCCCGGAGAACAAAGCCTTCTTTGAAGCCAACCTGAAAACGTTTGATGCAACACTGGATCAGAAAATAAAAATATGGTCAGCTCAAATGGCAAAATACAAAGGCACCAAAGTGATTGCCTACCACAATGAGTGGTGTTATTTTGAAAATCGCTTTGGTTTGCAGATAGTCGACTTCCTGGAACCCAAGCCAGGCATTCCTCCTTCTCCGGCACAGCTGGTAAAAATTATCGGTGAAGTAAAAACGAATGGAATTAAAATTATTATTTCATCGCCGTATTTTACAACTTCCTCTTCTGATGTTGTCGCAAAACAAACCGGTGCCAAAGTCCTAACGCTGGCAACATCAACAGGCGCATTTGACACAGTCAAAAATTATTTTGATGTTTTTGATTACAACATCAGTCAGCTGATTTCTGTTCTGAAATAACAATGATATTTGCTATTAATTGATAACCTATTTCTAAAATAACCTGCAATGTTTGAAATGTTTCAACTTGAATTTATCACACAGGCATTTATCCTGACGGTGATTATAGGCCTCATACTTTCATACCTCGGTGTGCATGTTGTAGGAAGGGGAATCGTATTTGTGGATTTGGCGTTGGGACAAATCAGTTCGCTGGGAGTTGCCTTTTCCGATTATATCGGGAAAGGCAAAACCAGTATTCCGATTCTTTTTACTCTGGTAGGTGCGTTTCTGATGTCTTTCATTCACCTGAAAGATAAGCGCATCAAACTCGAAGCAATCATCGGGATTATTTATGCGGTGGCGTCTGCAGTAACTGTGATGTTGATTTCAAAAACACCGCATGGCGACAGCGACATACAGGAAGTATTGTTTGGGAATATCCTCTCTGTAACGTGGGAACAGATACAAATGGCCGGCGTCATTTTCGGAATAATTGGATTGCTTCACCTTGTCTTCTTTAAAAAATTTCAGGCCGTAACAAACAGTTTTTCTCATGCGGTTGCTGAACGGGAATCAGCACTAAAAAGTAAAGGAGAATTCAGACTTTGGAATTTCCTTTTTTACATTTCCATTGGATTGAGCATTGTGTTTGCTGTAAGAGTAAGCGGGGTAATTCCTGTATTCTCATTCCTGATTATTCCGGCAGTGGCTGCACTGATGACAGCAAGAAAAAATCTCTCCGTAGTTTTATTCGCCGGACTCATCAGCATACTGGGCGCATTCTTCGGACTGAATGTTTCCTACAAATATGATTTTCCTGCAGGTTCATCAATCGTTGCTGTGTTGGGTGGACTGTTTCTGGTGATTTCGGTTTTCTACATCATCAAAACATTTACTGCGAAGAAAAAAGTTGTGGAATGAATGACCCCGCAGCAAGCTGCGAGGTATCCGGTAAATGATGCCACGAATTACACGAATTTCCACTAAGAAGTTAGTGTTAATTCGTGTAATTCGTGGCGAGTACAAACCTAGCAGCAGAGCTGCGAGGAATTCTTGAGATTAAAATCACATAAGTACAATATGAGAATCTGTGGAATTTCTTTTCATTAAAGTAATAATGCAAATTACTATGATCGTGATTAGTGGTTAAAATTTGCTTCAAACCCGCTGCAAACGGCGACGATTTTTTTTGATTAAAGAATTTCTCAAACCGATCCAATAACGAATCTTTGCAAAAAAAAATTCTGTTTTATTGCCTTGGTGACACTTCAAAATTTATCACTTAGCTGCAGTCTTCACAATTTTGAAATCAACTTTCCCCTCTTCGGTAACGACTTGTAAAAAATAAATTCCAGGCGATAGGCTAATCACGTCAATCTGAAAGGATTGTTGGGACTTGTCATAATTAGCAACGTTCGTCAATACTGATTCTCCCAATAAATTATAAATGGATATTGATTTTATTCTCAAGAGTCGAATGTCAACTGTCAACTGATTTTCAACCGGGTTTGGAAAAACAGAAATGAAATTCTTGAGTTCATTTTCTTCAATACCAACAGTAGTACAACCGTTACTGGAAAGTATAGAAGTCCGCTGAAGATTTAAAGCAGCTAGCATTCTTGCTTTTTGTCCTTCGGTAAAAATATTCATGCATGCATCGTCGGTATAATCCAGGTAGTTCATAAACATGATACCGGGAAATGATGGTGAGCAGAGATCCGTTTTAGGATATGAAGGACATCCGTAATTCTCACCTCTTTGCAGTGGCGTGTCTGCAACGTCGTCATCATCATCACAAGTATTCCCATCATCTGCCCATACATGTTTGAGATTCAGCCAGTGGCCGATTTCATGCGTCAACGACCTCCCTTCATTATAGTGCGCCATCAGGTGGGTTCCTATTCTTCCGAATGCTTTGTAGTTAACGACCACACCGTCGTAGGTTGTATCTCCGTCTGGAAAGGTACCAAGTCCGAGAAAATTCGGGTTCACAAATGCAGCTACCCAAACATTTAAATACCTCGATGCATCCCATGCATTATCACCATTGGTGGAATTAAGTTTAGGACCACTATAGTCGCTAAACTGGGAAACACTTGTGTATTTGCGAATGATGCCATTGGTAGGCAATCCGTCGGGCGTACGTTTTGCAAAACAAAATTCGATTTCGCAGTCAGCCGCAACAGCACGAAATGCAAGCGGGGTTTGTCCGGCATCAGGATTCTGGCGCCTGTAATCTTCATTGATCACATCCATCTGTGACTGCACAACTGAATCGTCCAGCATTTGGGTTGAATCATTGTACAGCAAATGAAATACAACAGGAATAGTTATTATGCTCCGCGGCATATTTCCCTGGTGGCTTGCAATCCATTGTTGTGATGCTGCTTCACTTTGAATGCGTCTTTGCGCAAAGGCAGGATCATTCAATTCAAGTGCCTTTAAATATTCGGCCGAGCTGCACCGTTGAATCTGTTGTGCATCCGTCAATACAGCAAGCATCAAACATAGTAAGAGTATGATTGTTGTCTTTCTCATATTTCGATTCCAAACTTACGCTAAAATTTATTTCCGGCAAAGTGATAAGTGTCGCTCAAAGCCGTCGTTTCAATTACAACTGATTTTTTTCACGCAAAGCCGCAAAGACCGCGAAGATAAGATATGGCTGCAGGAGAGATTCCTCGTTACACTCGGAATGACAGGTAATTAATGTACTTAGGCGGAAGGCAAAATTTGTGATTCGAAGAATGATTTTTCCCTTCCACCAACTTTATACCAACTTTCTATGTCATTCCGATGAAGTGAAACATACTGAGGGATCCCTTACTTCAATATGACCATCAACCTATAATTCTTATATTTCTTATTTCCCTTCGCGGTCTTAGCGTCTATGCGCGACACCTCTTTGGCTGCTCTGCGTGCCATTTTTTATGAGCCAGCAACCGATTCACAGATTGACCAGATAATAGATAGTCCCTAATTTCTTCTCACCCTATCACTAAATATCAGAAGTCACATTTGCACATTGACATATCTGCACATTTATATTTATCAGTTCATTTATTAAAATTTACAAACTCATTACAATTGCTTTAGCAATTTCAAAAATGAACCCCTAACTTTACATCATGGAACGCAACAAGCGCATTCTTCTTGTAGAAGACGAAGAGCATCTCGCCGAATCCATTTCCTTCAACCTCGAAATGGAAGGTTACGATGTGAAAATAGCCGGTACCGGCACACAGGCGGTAAAGACATTTAAAAGTGAAAAATTCAATCTCGTCATCCTGGATGTCATGCTTCCCGAACTTGACGGATACAGTGTTTGTGAGGCGATCCGATTAAATAATTCAACCATCCCGGTACTTTTTCTGACTGCAAAAAATACCAGTGAGGACAAGATAACAGGATTGAAGCGTGGCGCCGATGATTACATGACCAAACCTTTTAACCTGGAAGAATTTCTTTTGCGTGTACATGCATTGATTAAGCGCGGACTCAGCAGGGCTGAACATACCGAGCAGAATGAAAAATACAAGTTTGGAAATAATGAAGTGAACTTCGTAACCTTCGAAGTGACCGGCAAAGACAACCAGAAAATCCATCTGACTAAAAAGGAAATCCTGCTGCTAAAACTATTGATAGACCGGAAGAATGAAGTCGTGTCCCGTGAGCAGATCCTCGAAACCGTTTGGGGATATGACATCTACCCTTCTACACGTACAGTAGATAATTTCATTCTTGCTTTCAGAAAATACTTCGAACCTGACCAAAAGAATCCAAAATACTTTTTTTCCATCAGGGGTGTGGGCTATAAATTTATCAGCGATTAAGTTTTGCATTTAGCTTTGTCTGATTGATGGTAATTTTTTAAAGTTGGGCTTCTCTTCATGCTATCTCCCAAACAGCCGTCTACTATTGTCATTCACTAATCTAACCAAATTACGAAATATGAAAAAAGTGTTACTCACAGCACTGCTTGGATCATGTGTTTTCCTGGCTTCTGCTAATGATCCTTTGGTGCGCAAATGCTCCAGTAATGATTTGTTACTGCAACAATTAGCGAATGATCCCGGCCGTGCTGCCACGATGCAACAGATCGAAAACCAGACTGCTGCATACATTCAGGCTCAAAATAAAAATGGCGGAAATACTATTCAGGCAACCATTACGATACCGGTTGTATTTCACGTAGTCTATAAAACGTCAGCACAAAATATTTCTGATGCAAAATGCATTGCACAGCTCAACCAGCTCAATCTTGACTATGCCCGAATGAATACTGATGCAGGCAATACGCCGGCAGCATTTTCGGGATTGGCTGCAAATACAAATATCCAGTTCTGCCTTGCACAACGCGACCCGAATGGGTTGGCAACTACCGGTATCATTCACAAATTGACAACTACTACTTCCTTCTCAGATAATGATAACGTGAAAAAAAACGCCAATGGTGGTGACAATGCCTGGGATGCAACGAAATATTTAAATATCTGGGCCTGTAATTTAGGTGGTGGCCTATTGGGTTATGCACAATTTCCGGGAGGCTCAGTTACTACAGATGGTGTGGTAGTACTTTATTCATCAGTAGGAAGCATGCTGTCTCATGGTACCGCTGCTCCATATGATCTTGGAAGAACTGCAACACATGAAGTGGGTCACTGGGTAAACCTGCGTCATATCTGGGGAGATGAATCAGCCTGTAATGCAGATGACCTGGTTGGTGATACACCGCAACAAAAAGCAGAAAATTATGGTTGTCCTTCTTATCCGCAGACAACACAATCTGGCGGAAGATGCAGCACAGCAAATCCAAGTTCTATGTTTATGAATTATATGGATTACACCGATGATGCATGTATGAATATGTTCAGCGCAGGCCAGGCGTCAAGGATGCAAGCCATCTTTGCTCTTGGCGGATCCCGTGCAGCAATGACTTCTTCACTGGGTTGCACACCTCCATCAGGCGGAACATGTAATGTTGCAACAGGGCTGAATACATCCGGCATTACTACTTCTTCTGCAACTTTGAACTGGACTACTTCTGCCGGTGCAACAAGCTACAATCTTCAATACCGCATTGTTGGTGCAGGTGCATGGACTTCAACAACATCTACAACAACTTCAAAAGCAATCAGTGGATTGACGGCATCAAGCAATTATGAATGGCAGATACAAACCGTTTGTTCAGGCGGCTCATCAGCGTTTTCAAGTTCATCAACATTCACAACCAGTGCTACTGCTTCCTGTGGTGTTCCTGCCAATGTAACTGCGGGAAGTCTATCTGGTACAGGTGCAACCATTTCCTGGACTGCAGTTTCCGGAGCAACTTCATATAACCTGAACTGGAAACCTGGTTCTGCAGGATCGTTTACTACGATAACAGGAATTTCAACTACCTCAAGAGCATTGACAGGCCTTGCTGCATGTACAGCATACAACTTCCAGATACAGGCTGTATGTTCTGCCGGCGCGGGTTCTTTCAGTAATGCAGGTACTTTCACTACCACAGGGTGCTCAGTTACTTATTGTACTTCCAACGGAACCAACACAACTTATGAATACATCAGCAAAGTTGCATTGGGAAACATCAGCAATACTAGTGGCAACAATAGCGGCTATGGAAACTACACTGCCTTGAGTACAAATCTTGCCGGCAGTTCATCAAACACGATCACGTTGACACCTGGTTTTGCAGGATCAGCTTACAGGGAATACTGGAAAGTGTATGTTGATTATAACAAAAATGGTGTGTTTACTGATGCAGGTGAAAACGTAGCAACAGTCAATTCAACTGCTGCAGTGAGTGCAACATTCACAATTCCTGCTTCAGCATTGAACGGTTCAACCCGCATGCGTGTACAGATGCAATACAACGCTTCGCCATCTTCATCTTGCGGTACATTTACTTATGGAGAAGTGGAAGACTATACTGTAAACATTACCGGCAATGCACAACGTCCGATGGCACTTGAAACAATTTTAGGTGCATTTAACCAGATGACTTTATTCCCGAACCCGACTGATGGAATCGTGAATGTTAGTTTCATCGCTGCTGAAAAAGGAAATGCTTCCATCCGTATCGTAGATATGATCGGTAAAGTATTGGTATCAGAAAAAGTTACTGTCTATGAAGGCACTAATAAATTGACCTACGACATGACACCATACAGTAAAGGACTTTACTTTGTTGAACTCAGCAATGAATCGAACCATAGCATCCAAAGATTGATGCTTGATAAGTAAAGATTAAATTATAAGGTTTATATTTATGTAAAGCCGTTCCATACAATTGGGACGGTTTTTTTATTGCAACAGCACCGCAACGAAACAAAATATTCCGGAATTTATTTGTGATGCCAGGAACAAGCAGATTTGTTGCTAAACCATTCAATGCATTTTCAGATACGATAGTCAGGCAATTTCTAAATTAAAAGTAGCAAGACCGATAAAACTAGTGCCCGACATTTTTATCCCTACAAAAAACAAAACAGGCATTCGGGAATTGAGGAATGGATCATGACTTCTGCTCTTCATTAAAGGGCTCATTGAAATATTTTGTAATGTGTTGATAATCATTTTCAACTAATGGAGGTCTTTTGTTTTTGGGTGCCAATGCATTATTTTGGTGCTAAGTTCGATAGTAGAAAAAAATAAAAGCGTGCTTATCAGTGTCCATCATTGACAAGAGCACATGTATATTGCAATTGTATCGCACCCCTGGCAGTTTATCTGAGATTGCAGAAGAAGAAAATCTTTACCGTCGGCTAAACAGGAAATAGAAATACCCTCTGGCAGGAGAAGCTGCCAGAGTTGCGAGGAATTAAACGGGAATGAGATTAAAAATGAATATGAACAAATCAAAAAGGAACTGCTATCATTAAAATCCGGTTATTTGAGATTGCTTCGGTATTACTTCCTCGCAAGTAATGCCTTAAACCAAAAGAGGCCTGTTAGTACAGGCCCCCTTTTGGTTAGTAGTAATAAAAAACTTATTGAACCTTTACCCTTATCAGTTCTCTGCGCTCATCGTGTAACAGAGTCATCATATAAATTCCGCGTGCGAGACTGGAGAGATCAAGGTCAATCACATTGAGTCCCTGCCTGGCATCTGCATCTTTTACAAGCACCCTGCGTCCAATTGCATCGCACAGCAGCAACCTGTAAGGTGCATCGCTGTCAGCAAAAAACTGCAGTGTTGTCTTGTCAGTAACCGGATTCGGAAACACTTCTGCACGTAAGGAAGCGGTTTCAACTTCACTCAGCTTGCACGTCATCGTACATGGGAGCGTACGCTGTCCGGAAACACCGCAACTGTTTGTAGAGCTCACTGTTATGTTGCCAGCCACGTTACCCCACTGAACAAGAATGGAAGAGCCATTCACCGGACCAAGGATCGCTGCACCCAAAGGCACTGTCCAGATATATGATGTGGCCCCTGACGAACCTGTTGTTGAATAGTTCCCCACATCTCCGGCGCAAGGCGTTGCGTCTCCTGAGATGGCAGCAGGTATGGATGGAGCGCCTGTCACGGTAAGAGTACGCGCACCGCTTGTTCCGCATGAGTTGATCGAAGATACGGATATCACACAACTTGTAAAGTTTGCCGGCCAGTCAACAGAAACAGCGCTGAGATTTGCCGGACCAACAATTGTTCCGCATGTTGTATTCCAACTATAAGAAGTTGCGAGTGCAACAGGGTTGATGGAATATGTTTCGCCTGTCTGTCCGCATTGTCCTGATGCAGGACCGGAGATGCTAGAAGGCACATTAGGTATTCCGGATGCAATTCCTTTTGACCGCACACTGCTAGAATACGGGCAAATGCTGTTTGCCGTCACAGATACGGATCCTGCAGGAATGTATGCAGGAAAAGTAATCGTGCAGCTGTTGGATGTGCCGAACACCGTTGCGCCTGGAACACTCGTCGTCCATGTATATGTCGAGGCCCCCGGCACTGCAACCACGCTGTAATTAGAAGATGCATTCGGGCATGGATAGCTAGGACCTGTAATTGTTCCAGGTATTGCCGGAGCGCGTGTGATAGTAATAGTTCTGTCCGGTCCGTTATATCCACAGCTTGTTTGTCCGTGCACGCTCAATGTTCCAGATACAAATGCAGCAGGGAAGGTAAGTTGTACCGACTGTGCGCCGTTACCAACGATAGTAATTCCGCCTGTTGCACTCCACAGGTAAGTCGCAGCGCCGCCAACGACTGGTACAGTGTAGGTGTTTCCTGATGTTCCAGGGCAACCAATCACGCCTCCAGTCAGAGGACCTGGCTGGCTCAATGTTGCACGCACCCATGTGCAGATGGTGTTAGTGTTTCCGCACGCATTACTTCCAAATACGCAAATGCTCCATCCGGAAGATCCACTTGGAGGAAGAGAAACAAAGGTGACATTCACTACCGGAACAGTTGTTTCATGTGGACTCGCAAAGCCATTGAACCGTACTCCCGACTGTGCGCTTGTCCAGCGATAGATTGCTGCACCAGCAACTGCATTCACTGACAGAGCAGACGCAGGAGAGCCCACACATCCATCAGAGAATGTTGTCGTATAGTGCACGGTACCAGAAGGAGGAGTATTGACAACGTTGATGCTTATACTCTGACAACCGGAAGGTGGGCATCCACTTTCAGCGCGCACAAAATACTGATGTACGCCAGCAGAAGCAGGTGTAATGGTGATTGATGTACCTGAGCCTATTGATGCTCCTGATCCGCATCCACCCTCATACCATACCCATGTTGCACCGCTGCCTAGTGTTCCACCAACCTCAGTAAAGATGACGCTGCTGCCGATACAAATTTGTCCATTTTGAGCATTGCTCGTTACGCTTGTAGCTGCTGTTGATACCGAACTAACTGTTACATTAAAGGTACAGCTGGACGTTCCGCATGAATTTGTTGCAGTGCATGTTACCACAGTTGTTCCCGTTGCAAATGTTGATCCTGATGCAGGCAAACATGAAACTGTTGCTGCCGGTATTCCACTTGCAGAAGGTGTTGCATAAGTTACAACAGCACTGCATGTAGTAATATCAGAAGGACATGCGCCGATTACCGGAGCTTGGTTGACCG
>JBDTTM010000072.1:0-12544 GCA_039930605.1 Bacteroidota bacterium | reverse complement strand
CTCATCGTTGATAATCTCCGGAATGGCGCCAACATTACTCCCAATCGGAATGCACTCGCATAACATCGCCTCACACAATGCATTCGGAAATCCTTCCGTGATAGAAAGTTGAAGATAGTATTCCTGTGAACTCAGCATATCATGAAGATTTTCATTCGCAACCTCACCGGCGAAATGAACATTTAACGGAAAATTTCTGCTGAGCTTTTCTTTCCTGCCGCCGACAACTGTGAAAATGCATTGAGGAAAAGACGAAGCAACTTCAACAATGAGATCAATGCCTTTCAACCTGTACAAATGATCTTCTTCTATTCCATGCGCAACAGTTATAAAAGTATTCGGAATTTTTTCCTTCGTTCGTTGCCAGCGCAATGCATCATAACCGTTTCGGATTACCGTGACAGGTGTATCGCATTCAGGCACAAAATATTTATATCCCTGCTTAGGATAATCATCATCCTGGTAAGTGTAATCAGTGAGAATCAGGGAATCATGTACCGGGCATAAATGAGTCGCATTTTTCAGGCACCATTTGGTAATTGCGCCGAAAACGGGTTTAAGATAACTGCCCGTTTTCACTGAAGGAAATTTAATGCACTCTAACCCGCCCATGATGCAGACCACAGACTTACCTGTAAGTTTGCTGAATAGGATTGGGAGAATGGTCTGGTAGCCAACAAAACGACTCACCATGATTTCAGTACTCTGTATATTTTTCAGAAGGAAGAAAAATTGCAGTATTAACCTGAATGGAATAGTGGATTTGGTAGTCGAACGTAAATCAAAAATACGTACATCGTATGCAGCGCCAAACATTTCTGCTTCTTTCCTGATCAGCGAGGAATTAACAGGAGGAAAAAGAAGGAGTCTCGGCTTCATTACTTTGTGCATCGAGCTTCAACGCCATTCCCACCCTGGTTAATCCAGATATTTTTTCCACCGAGCTTCTCCAGTTCCCGTTTTATTTGCGCAGGCGTCCGGAGATGTTTATAGTAATCTGTCAGCCCGTCATACGTATCCATCCTGCACCATTCCTTATGCTCTTCTTTGCTCAGCTTTGGATATTCGCGTACATATTCAAACAATGGTGTAAAGCGTATCAGGAGCCAATACAAGACTTTGTTGTTTTTAAATGCCCAATGCAACGGAAAAAATATATTTACCAGGCGATGTATGATTCGCTGGCTGTTCGCCGGTTTCATTTTCCGGAAAAGTTCGCGGTAAACAAAACGCAGATTGCCATAATAAGCAAGCCGCCATCGATAATGATCTATCACAAGCATTCCGCCCGGTATCACTTTTTGCCACAATGAATCAATGGTTTTTTCTGAGGAAGGAGTATGCTGTATAACGCCCAGGCAAATCACTACATCAAAGGATTCATCATTGAAAGGAATCTCGTATGCTCCTGCCTGTGCGATTCTATAGTTGGGCTGCTCACCGATGTTGCGCTTGTTGGCTTCCACAGCATGGCTTAAATCGATAGAGTGAACAAGCGCACCACTTTTAACCAGCAGTTCAGTAAATCTTCCTGCACCACATCCCACTTCAAGCACCGATTTACCTTTTAATTTTTCAAGGGGAAACCCCAGGCATCGTTCAAGCCGTTCAAGCGTAATTCCCAAATCGTTATTACTGTCAAGCTGCGTTTTTGCAAAAGTGTTCCATTGTAATCCAAAAGCAGAAGCATAGTTTTCGATAGGGACAAAGCGGGGGATTCCCTTCACAATAGGAAAAGATTCTCCTTTGATAGAAACCAACTGCCCGTTCTGCTGTGAGAGCTTTTCTTTGGTAAATGGGGAAACAAAATCAATCATGTTGCGCGAAAGTAATATGTTAGCAGACATTAAAAAAGTGAAGGGTGATTTTGGTTAGATTTGCAGCCTCTAAAAACAATGTGCGGCATAACAGGATTTATAGATTTTAAGAAGAACACTTCCCCGGAAACGCTCGTTTCCATGCGTGATTCCCTCGTCCACCGCGGGCCGGATGATAGCGGTGAGTACATTGCTGACACCCAATCTGCAACCGTTGGTTTTGGATTCAGGAGACTGAGCATCATTGATCTTTCCCCGTTGGGTCATCAACCCATGACCAACGATGTGACCGGTGATGTAACCATGCTGAATGGTGAAATCTATAATTATAAAGAGTTACGCAAAGACCTGGAGGCACTCGGGCACACTTTCAAATCCAACAGCGACACAGAGGTTGTACTGAAAGCATACCAGCAGTATGGAACCAAATGCGTTGATGGTTTTATCGGCATGTTTGCCATTGCACTCCATGATAAAAAAAAAAACCGTATTGTTTTCTTCCGCGACAGGGCAGGAGTGAAGCCTTATTACTGGTACTGGCAAAATGACCTTTTCCTTTTTGGTTCTGAATTGAAAACATTTCACCGGCATCCGCGCTTCAAAAAAGAAATTGATACAGACGCATTGTCGTTGTATTTTCAGCATGGATATATTTCTGCTCCATACTGCATTTTTAAAAATGCACACAAATTAATGCCGGGACATATTCTGACGATCGATCTCGCTTCAAAAAACATCTCCATTGAAAAATACTGGGACGTCACAGATGAATACAACCGTCCGAAACTAGATATCGGTTACGATGAAGCAGTAGACACGACGGAACGATTACTTTCTTCCGCCTTCCAATACCGCATGGTTGCTGATGTTCCTGTTGGTGTGTTCCTCAGCGGAGGCTACGACAGTTCATGTGTCACAGCATTGTTGCAGAAAAATTCATCGAAAAAAATAAAAACATATACCATCGGTTTTCATGAAAAGGAGTATAATGAAGCGGATCATGCTAAAAAGGTTGCGGAGCATTTAGGAACGGATCACCATGAATATTATTGTACCATCAAGGATGCATTGGATTTGGTGCCACAGCTCTCTGAAATTTACGATGAACCATTCGGCGATTCATCCGGGATTCCTACAACACTGGTAAGCCGCATTGCAAGAGAACACGTCACTGTTGCATTGAGCGCTGATGGCGGGGATGAAATATTTGCCGGTTATCCACGCCACAAACGTTTCATGAATTACTGGAAGAAATTTTCGATGGTGCCAAACGGAATAGATTCAATGTTGTCGTCCGTTCTCAAAATGGTCCATAGTAAAAACAAACCTGCATCTTCTGCCGACAGGCTGGAAAAATTAATTCTTGTGCTCAGGAAAAAGGACCCGGTCAAGGCATTCGAAATCATACATTCATGCTATACAGAAGGTGAGGCACAAAAACTGATCAAACAAAAAACTAAACATCTTCACACCGTTTTTGATGAGAATGATCTTTTTGAATCAACAAATGATACGTTGGCCCGGATCATTGCCACTGAATACAAGACGTACATGGTTGATGACATCCTGCAAAAAGTTGATCGCGCAACTATGAGCGCTTCATTGGAAGGTCGTGAACCTTTTTTGGATCAGCGGGTAATCGAATTTGTAAGCAAGCTTCCATCCGGATATAAATACCGAGACGGGGTTGGCAAAATAATATTGCGTGACATCACACATCAGTATATTCCAAAGGAAATTATGGACCGGCCAAAAATGGGTTTCGGGGTTCCTGTTGAAAAATGGCTAAAGAATGAACTGAAGGATTTTTTTGAAGACACCTTTCAGCAGAATTCATCAACTGATGTTTTTTCTGTTTTAAATAAATCGGAAGTGGAAAATCTGAAAAAAGAATACCTCGCCGGGCGACTCGAATATTTTGAACGGCTGTGGTATGTGTTTTTCTTTATGTCCTGGTATAAGCGGTGGATGAACTGATTACTGAAGAACTATTTTTTCTTCCGCAACCGGTAATCCGTCACAAATTAGTTCACAAAAATAAATACCCGGCGCTATTTTTTTTCTGTTGACAATAATTTCTCTTTGTTTAACATGAGTCATTAAAACGAATTTTCCTTCCTGTGAAATAATTTGCACGGAGAGGTTTTTCAAAGGAATACTGATTGGAATTTTTATAGTAAATTGTTCAGTGACAGGATTTGGAAAAATATCCAGGTGTAGCAATTTTGAATAGGTCGTAATGCCAGCTGTATTCGGTGGAAAAACAGGTGAAGGAGATAGGCCACACTGACTGGTTCCTCCTGAAAGAGAGAAGCCGTTATTTGTAAAGCCACATGATGCCCCTAAACTATCAGGGTTGTCAATTTCAGAAAGCGCAGCCCCATTCCATTTTGCAACATAAATTTTACCATCAGGAGCTAACTCAAGATATCCACATGCATAAGGGCCGGAGTAGGTGACATTCCCTGCCACAAATTTAGAAGCGGCGATCGCAGCTGAGTTATTTATGATAAGATTATATTGAGCAACTTCACTCTGGGTCCATAAGGAAGTATAGAGTTTTTTAGAATCAGGTGAAAATTCAATTCCCCAGATATGTGCTACATTACTTATCAAAATAGGGTTAGTTATTAATCCTGTGTTGATGTCGAAATCATAAAGTTCAAACGTGGCAGAATAATTATAAGCACAAGCCAACCGATGACCATCCGGTGAAATAGACATTTCACCGGCGCCGTCATGTGCGTTACCATATGTTCCGCCCTGGTTGATATGACCAATCGCACTCAATACTGGGACAGTATCAAGCCCTGAAGCCGATAGTTTATAGCTTGTAAAAACATTATTTCCCCATTGATGTGCAATTACCCAATAGGAATTATCAGCCTGGTTATAAATAGCGGCAATTTTTTCTGCTGAAGGTGCAAATAACAAGTGGTTTTTTATCGTGACTGCTCCAAGTCCACCATTCTGTCCCATGTCCACTACCGAATACCTGAATCCATTTGCCGATGCAAATTCCGGGACAGTAAAAATATAAAAGAGGTTGTCTTCGCTGTTGATGCGCAGAATCAAAGCAGTTTGCCCACCCGTTGTGCTCCCTGAAAGGTTTGTTCCATTACTCATGATGCTGTTGGAATTGTCCCAAACAGTTACTCCATTCGTATAGAAAAGAACATTGCCGGCACTGTTACAAACAGCAGATCCGTAATCAAAGGTGTTTAAAGAACTTGTTGTGATTGCAACCGGAACATTGTTATTAAAAAAATCAATCCCGGCCTGGTTACCGAAATACCATTTCTTGTAATAATTTTCAAGTGGATTTGAAGCAACCGATTTGTTGATATTGCAGATTAAAAAAATACCAAAGAAGATGAATATCAATGTGCGTTTCATGCTATTATTTTTTTCAAACTTACATTTTTCCCCGAAACTAACAATACCTATTCGGTGTATGTTTATGAAAGCATCTGAAAAGTTGATTTAGAGATCGAATAAACCACATCTTTGCCCCGTTAATACCCTTTCATTTTGACAAAACCGGTTGCCATTTTCTGTTTGATTTTTTCCATTTGCTGTTTACACGTTCCTGATTCCTGGTTATGGGTGTAATCAGGCGACAAGGCATCACCAATACCATTACGACCTACATCGGCATCGTAATCGGTTTTATTTCGCTCATAGTCATCAGTCCGCATTTCCTTACCAAAGAAGAACTGGGACTTACACGCATTCTTTATTCGTTTTCATTATTGGCTGCCATGTTTGTTCCCATTGGAATCGGTAACGCAACCACAAAATATTTCCCGCTTTTTAAAAATGAGAAAACAAGACACCACGGTTTTTTTGGTTTCATGCTCCTGTTCCCAATCATCGGTTTTATTCTGGGAACCGGACTGATCTGGTTATTGAGGGATTTTATCATGAACCAGTACCGGAGGGAAAGTCCGCTCTTCCTGGAATTCTTCAATTACGTTTTCCCGCTGATCTTTTTTCTCAGCTTCATCGCAATTCTTGGCGTCTATTGTTCCTCTCATTTCAAAAGTACCATTCCCGCTTTCCTCAATGATGTCGTTGTACGGCTCCTCACCATCGCACTCATCACTATATACTACCTGAAATGGTTAACACTCCACCAGTTCATTGGCTGGTATGTGGCCATCTATGCCATCCAGTTATGCGGACTAATCATCTACATTTTTATTTTTGACAAACCAGGATTTAAAATCGACTGGAATTATTTTCGTGAAAAAAACTTCTTTGAACTGATCAGGTATGGTCTTTTGTTATGGTTTGCAGGTGTCGCAAGCATTGGCTTAAAATATTTTGACAGCATCATGATTGCTAAGTTTATGCCGCTGGGATTCGTAGGTATTTACACCATTGCAGCATTTATTCCGACCGTGATCGAAGCTCCGCTAACTGCCATCGATAAAATTGCCGCATCGAAAATTGCTTATGCCTGGGCGGAGAACAAGCATGATGAAATTTACAGCATCTACCACAAGTCTTCCTTATATATGTTGCTGTTGGGTGGCTTTCTTTTTCTCAATATCAATATCAATATTTCCAGTTTGCTCACTTTTCTTCCTCCTGATTACAGCCAGGGAAGATGGGTGGTGCTTATCATCAGCATCGGTACCCTTTTTAATATGGCAACAGGATTGAACGCTTCAATCCTTTTTAGTTCCGATAAATACAGGTATGGGGCCATTTTCCTGATTTCCCTTGCAGTGATTGTTTTTGTTTTGCAAATGCTGATGATACCCAAATGGGGGCTGGAAGGAGCTGCTTTGGCCACCTCTGTTTCAGCATTGGTTTATAATTCAATGCTGACTTTAACGGTTTGGAAGTTCTTCCGCTTGCAGCCTTTTGATAGGAAAAACCTCAGGATTGCGGCCCTCATCTTTAGCTGTTTCTTCATTAATTACCTCATCCCGGTCCTTGAAAACCGCTATTTTGATATTATTTTGCATTCTTTCGTGATTTCCCTGATTTATATTCTAACCGTGTACAGGCTGAAAATTCTACCCGAACTGAACAGCTTTTTCAAGCGAAAAGGATGAAGATATTAGCATCCTTTTGTGTAAAGGTTAGCAACATCCGGATTTCTCATTTCCATTCTCTATTGTATATTCGCGCCTCAAATTTTTAGGGATTTGGCTCCCGATGGTAATCGGGATGGCCCAAACTCAAACTTTAAACACAATAAATAAGTATGGCAGTAATCGGACGCATCCGTAAACGTGTAGGGCTTCTCATCTTTTTTGTGGGAGCCAGTATGGTATTATTTATCCTTGGCGATTTGGTAACAAGTAACAAGGGAATCATGGGAGGAAGTAATGATGTCCTTGGTGTTGTGGGTGGCGAAAAAGTGCGCTACCCGGAATTCGAAAAGAAAGTAGAAACCCTCATTGAAAACTATAAGGCAAATACCCAAAAAGATAATGTAGACCAGGCAACCACCGATCAGCTGCGCGAGCAGGCATGGACGATGGAATTGAATAACCTGATCCTCGGTAAAGAATATAAGAAGCTGGGCATCTCCTGCGGGCCGGAAGAATTATATGATATGTGCACCGGCAAAAATGTACATGAGCAGATTAAAACTGCCTTTACAAACAAAGAGAACGGACAGTTTAATCCGCAGGATGTTGTGAAGTTTTTAAAAGATCTCCCAACACGTGAGGAGTCTGTACAAAAACAATGGAAGAACTTTGAAGATGCAATTACGGAGGAACGCATTGCGCAGAAATATAAAGATGCTATCAAGGGTGGACTATTCACTACTACTGCTGAAGCAAAAGCAAACTATGAGGAGACCGGCCGCGCTGCGTCAATCCGCTTTATCCGCATGGATTATTCTACACTTGTTGATAGCACAATTAAGCTTGAAGACAGCGATCTGAAAAGTTATTATAATGAACACCAAAATGAATTCAAACAGGCGGAAACGATTCGCAAAGTGGAATATGTCACTTTCGATGTGAAGCCTTCCATGGAAGACAATAAAGAAGGAGAAGAATGGATGAACAAAAAGAAAGAAGAATTTGCGACCTCAACGAATGATTCAATTTTCGTAAATCAAAATGGTGATGTGCCTTTCGATAGTACTTATAAACCAAAGGGATCTATGCCTCCTGCATTGGATACCATGTTTGATGCCCAGATAGGAACAGTGATCGGACCGTATATCGAAAGTGGTACATATAAGCTTGCCAAAATAACCAGTTTCAAAATGGTTTCTGATTCTGTGAAAGCCCGCCACATCCTCATCAAAATTCAAAATGGAGATACAACTTCTGCTCAAAATAAAGCAGATAGTATCAAGGCGCTCATAAAAAAAGGACAGAAATTTGGTGACCTCGCAAAAAAATATTCTGAAGATCCGGGATCAGCAATTAAAGACGGAGACCTGGGCTGGTTCAAACCGGGAATGATGGTACAACCATTCAATGATGCATGCTTCAATGGTAAAAAAGGTGACCTTCCAATTGTAACATCACAGTTTGGTATTCACCTTATCGAAATAATGGATAAAGGTCCTGCTACCAAACAGGTTCAGTTTGCGGTTCTTGCACACAAAGTGGAGCCATCTCAAAAGACTTACGACAAAATTTACCAGGATGCACAAAAATTTGCAACCGATAACGCGACTTCCGTGTTATTCGACAGTGCTGTAGTGAAGCAGGGTTTGAATAAAAGAATTGCAGACAATTTAAAAGAAAGTGATAAAAATATTGCTGGTCTTGAATCCCCGCGCGAAATGGTCCGCTGGGCATATAAGGCAAACAAAGGTGAAGTGAGCAAAGTGCTTACTTTCGGAGATAAATATGTAATCGGTAAATTAACAGAGATCAAAGAAAAAGGAATTCTTCCGATGGAAGCTGTGAAAGACCCGGTAACTGCCGGTGCCATGAAGCTCAAGAAGGCGGAGAAATTAATTGAGCAGTTCAACACAAAAGCTGCTGGTGCGACAACAATCGATGCAATAGGTCAGAAAATGAATCTACCTGTAATGCCGGCAGAGAACGTCACATTTTCTAATCCATACCTGCAGGGAGTTGGGAACGAGCCTCGCCTGGTAGGAAATATTTTTGCAATGAAGAGTGGACAAACTTCCAAAGCTATTCGGGGAGAGAATGCAGTTTTTGTAATTGTTGTAGACAAAATCACAGAACCGGCGGCAACAAAAGATTACTCAGCAAATCAAAAGCAACTGGGTGATCAGAAAAAACAAAGAAGTGACTACGAAGTATTCAACGCGCTGAAGGAAAAAGCCAACGTAGCAGATAACCGCGGGAAGTTTTATTAGACCTGGTATTAAAAGCCCACGGCACGATTAGAAAAAAAATTAAATCTACTAAAGCCGTTTCGTACCGAAGTTTCGGGATGGAACGGCTTTTTACATGCTATAAAACAGCAGTGGCCCAACATTGTTGAATATTCGTCATAATCCCTATCACGAATCTCTCTGAATTAGGTTAAATTTGCCTTTCAGTAAAATTTTTCACATAAAAACTTCGATGAAGAAAGAATCTAAAATTTTTGTTGCAGGGCATCGGGGAATGGTCGGCTCTGCATTAATGCGAAATCTGCAATCAAAAGGGTTTCAGAATATTGTTACACGAACAAGCAAAGAGCTGGATTTACGTAACCAGGCAAGCGTCAGTCATTTCTTTAAAACAGAACGACCTGAATATGTTTTTTTAGCTGCTGCAAAAGTCGGAGGAATACTTGCAAATAATATTTACCGTGCTGACTTCCTTGTTGACAACCTGGCCATTGAATTGAATGTGATCCAGGAAAGTTATCTCAACAAAGTGAGTAAATTATTATTCCTTGGCTCATCATGCATATACCCCAAAATCGCACCGCAGCCGTTGAAGGAAGAATACCTGCTTTGTAATTATCTCGAAGAAACAAATGAACCATACGCAATTGCGAAAATTGCAGGTTTGAAGATGTGTGAGAATTATCACCGCCAGTACGGATGTAATTTTATAGCTGTAATGCCGGCTAATTTATATGGGCCCAACGACAACTATGATTTACAAAACTCCCATGTTCTCCCGGCGTTGATCCGTAAACTGCATGAAGCTAAAATCAATAATGAACCGAAGGTGGAAGTATGGGGATCGGGCAAACCAAAGCGGGAATTTCTGCATGTAGATGATCTTGCGGAAGCATGCTTTTTTCTTATGATGAATTACAATGAACAGCAGTTTATCAATGCCGGCTTTGGAGACGATGTCACCATTCTGGAACTGGCGGAAATTATTAAGGAAATTGTTGGATTCAAGGGGGCATTGGCTTTTAATTCTGAAAAGCCAGACGGAACACCTCGTAAACTCCTGGATTCCGGGCGCATTAACAACTTAGGATGGAAGCCGAAAATAAATTTGTCAGCAGGAATTGCTGCTACCTATGAAAGCTATATAAAACAGGCAGAGACTGTTTAACCTTTACTCTAAAAATACGTATGAGATGAAGTTAAACCCCAATACCAACTACCTCATGCAGAGATTAAACCGGATTCTGACCATTATCCTCCAGGTAATGTTTAGTCTGCCTTTTCAATTATTTGCGCAATGTCCTGATGCCGGTTTCTCTTCAACAGGAGCTGTTTGCGCCGGTCAGCCGATCAATTTTACAAATCTTACTACTGCGGGAACAGCTTATGAATGGGATTTCTGTGGAGGTGATTTTTCAACGCCCCTGGTAGTTACGCGTGATACTTCTACAATTTCTTCAGTCCCTATTGCCATTACCCCCGTATTTGATGGGACGAACTGGTTTGGATTTATCGTTAGCGATGATGGCGGCATCGAACGTCTTGAATACGGCAGCACACTTTTAAATACACCTGTTTCTACCAACATGGGTGTAATCGGATGTGGAGGACCACTGAGAAGCAACATCAGCATTTTTCAATACAATGCTAATTGGTATGGCTTCCTTGCTTGCCAAAGCAGCCAGACACTGATAAGCTATAATTTTGGATCGAGTCTTTCGAACACGCCAATTGTTTCTGCATCAGCTGTATTTAATGAATTAGGAGGAGCGTATTTCCAGGACCTGGTAGTTGACAATGGACACTACTATCTTTTTGTTACCCGCTTTTCCAACAGCATTGCAATATTTGATTTTGGTATGGATCCTACATCAACTCCTGCTGCCTCAACCCTTGCTCTTGCTTCAGGAACTGTAAGTGACATCAGTATAGAAAAAATCTGCAATAACTGGTATGGATTCCTTACCGATTACGGTGCAGGTAACATTCTCAGAATTGACTTTGGAACGTCATTAATGAATCCAAGTCCTGTTATGAATACTGTAGCGACAGGACTTTCAGTTCCTGTTGACCTGGTTACTGCATTTGATGGAAAAGACTGGAATGTATTTGCGGAAAGTAATGGAGGTGCTGGTATTTACCAGTTGAATTTTGGTGCAGATCTATTAAATACTGCGCCGGTACTTTCAACGTTGTCGTTGCCTGGATTCACGGCTACCAGTTTGAGCCTTTCAATTGCAAAAGAACAATCTGCATTTTACCTGTTTAGCATCAGCTATGGTGGGCATGCTTATGGAACGATAAAATTTGAATCACCTTGCAGCGTTAATCCTCCAATTAGTAATCTTACAACCCCTGCTCCAGTCTATGCTGCAGGCGGAACTTATTGGGTTGGCTTATTTGCACAAGATGGAAGTGGAAATACAGATTACTTTTCTGACAGTTTGGTAATCAACTATGCTCCCAACACGGGTTTTGACATCAGCGGATTCTGCTTCGGAGATATTACTCAGTTTACTGACACTTCTACTTTATCTGTCGGAACCATTTCGCAATGGCATTGGGATTTCGGAGATGCCGATACTTCCAATCTGCAAAATGATACACATACTTATCTGCTATCATCCAGCTACACTGTATCCTTAACTGCTTACGCTGACAATGGATGCGCCAGCACTGCAACGCAAATTATTAATATAACACCTCGGCCAACTGCCTCTTTTATTTTGCCTAACGGATGTTCAGATGTTCAGCTTCAGTTTACAGATAATTCTAACATTACCTCCGGTTCAATATCAAACTGGCTGTGGACTTTCGGAAATGGAGACAGTTCAGTTGTGCAAAGCCCGCTTTATGGTTTTCCTGACGGGGGTGGTTTCAACGTCTCACTGCAGGTTACATCTGCTGCAGGTTGCAGTGATGACACAACATTTTTTCTGAGCATCAGTCCTAGTCCGGATGCAGCATTTGCTACGGATAATACCTGCGTCGGACAATCAGTTTCTTTTACTGATCAAACTGTATCACAGGTAAACATCACAAATTACAGTTGGAGTTTCGGAGATGGCGGTACCTCTCCTTTATCAAGTCCAAACTATATTTATAGCTCGCCTGATTCTGCAACATACAGTGTTACTTTTATTGTTCAGTCTGCTAACAATTGTTCGGATACAGTTGTAATACCTGTTCACGTCAGCAATCCTCCTACAGCAGGTTTTAGTTATTTGCCACTGAATGCATGCGAGGGAAATTCGGTTTCATTTAGTGACTTAAGCATTGCCAATGGTGATACTATTTCGGCCTTGTCATGGGATTTTGATGATGGGTCTATTGACTCCGTCCTTAATCCAACACACATTTTCGGCACTTATGATACTTTTCATGTTTCCCTGATTGCATATTCACCGTCGCATTGTCCGAGTGCACCATTTTC
>JBDTTM010000071.1:0-12664 GCA_039930605.1 Bacteroidota bacterium | reverse complement strand
GTGACCTCGCAGATAAATACAAAGCATTGGTGATGATTGATGAATGTCATGCTTCAGGTTTTATGGGCAAGACAGGAAGAGGAACGCATGAATACCGAAATGTGATGGGCAGGATAGACATCATCACCGGTACATTGGGTAAGGCTTTGGGTGGTGCGATGGGCGGATTCACCTCAGGCAGAAAAGAAATTATTGAAATGCTCAGGCAGCGTTCACGTCCTTATTTATTTTCCAATTCTCTGGCACCATCTATTGTTGGTGCATCCATTGCGGTGATTGACATGCTGAGTGAAACAACTACGTTACGTGACAAGCTTTGGGAAAACACAAAATATTTCCGGGAGAAAATTACTGCAGCAGGATTTGACATCAAACCGGGCGAGCATCCCATCGTTCCCATCATGCTTTACGAAGCAAAACTTGCGCAGGATTTTGCAGCCAAATTACTCGATGAAGGAATTTATGTGGTAGGATTTTTCTTTCCTGTTGTTGCGAAAGGAAATGCACGCATCAGGGTGCAGCTTTCTGCGGCGCATGAAAGGCATCACATTGACAAAGCGATTGCTGCGTTTACGAAGGTTGGAAAAGAACTGGGAGTTCTCAAAGCTGTATCTTTACATTAAATGTTTCTACTAAGATGGAACTTATCTTTCTCATTGAAGATGCAGCCGAAGGAGGATTCACGGCGAAAGCACTTGGTGAATCTATTTTTACCCGGGCGGAATCGCTTGCAGAGTTAAAAAAAATGGCGAAGGAGGCGGTGCTTTGTCATTTTGAAGAAAGTAAGATCCCCAAAAATGTGCGGTTACATTATGTGAAAGATGAAATTCTTCCCATTGCTTCATGAAAATGCCGCGATGTTTCAATACATCTGTGAATCTCAAAACCGGATTTAATTAATCAGCTTTTTAGAAATTGATAACCATATATACTGACGGGGCATCCCGCGGCAATCCCGGTCCGGGCGGATTTGGTGCCGTACTCATTTCCGGCAAACACCGGAAAGAAATTTCGCAAGGGTACAAACTCACCACCAATAACAGGATGGAATTGCTCAGTGTGATCGTTGCGCTGGAATCACTGAAAACGGAAGGACAACTCGTTACCGTTTATTCAGATTCACAATATGTGGTCTACGCAGTAGAGAAGGGATGGGTTTTCGGCTGGGAGAAAAAAAACTTTTCGAAGAAAAAAAACATTGACCTGTGGATCCGCTTTTTAAGAATTTACAGAAAGCACAAAGTAAAGTTCGTTTGGGTTCGCGGGCATGCAAGCAACAAAGAGAATAACCATTGTGATGAATTGGCGGTGGCGGCGGCGTTGGGAGGTCATCTGTTGAATGATGAAGGGTATAAGCCGGAGGAGGAAGAGATTTGAAGAGGTGCAGAAATCCAGATGTGCAGATTTGACGATTTGAAAATTTGCAGATGCGGAAAGCCGGATGTGCAGATGTGCAAATTTGATCAGATCAATTTGTGTTCAAGGAGATATTCTGCAATCTGAACGGCATTGGTAGCTGCGCCTTTGCGGAGATTATCGGAAACGATCCAGCAATTCAACGTATTGGGTTGTGATTCATCGCGTCGGATACGTCCGACAAAAACTTCATCCTTTCCTTCAGCATGCAAAGGCATCGGGTACTTAAGTTGTGAGGGATCATCTTCCAACACAACTCCTTTGGTATTCCCGAGCATTTTTTTCACGTCATCCAGTTCAAATTCTTTTTCAAACTCGATGTTTACACTTTCACTGTGACCTCCCTTTACAGGGACACGAACTGTTGTAGCTGTTAACCGAATGGAATCATCTCCCAGGATTTTCCTCGTCTCATTCACCATTTTGATTTCTTCCTTTGTGTATCCGTTATCCATAAATACATCTACCTGGGGAAGCACGTTCCTGTAGATCTGGTGGGGATAGAATTTTTCAGAAAAATTTCCAATGGTTTCTTCTTCCAGTTGTCGTTGCGCCTTTGCGCCGCTTCCTGTTACAGATTGGTATGTAGAAACGACTACGCGTTTTATTTTGTATTTTTTATGGAGTGGATTAAGCACCATTACCATTTGTATGGTTGAACAATTGGGATTGGCAATGATCTTGTCCGTTGCTGTTAATTCATCTGCGTTGATCTCCGGAACAATTAATTTTTTTGTCTCGTCCATCCTCCATGCAGAAGAATTGTCTATGACCGTGCATCCCACAGCGGCAAACTGTGGCGCCCATTCCAAAGAAGTGTTTCCGCCAGCACTGAATAGTGCGATATCCGGCTTCATTGATATGGCAGTCGTCATGCTTACCACTTTGTATTTTTTTCCACGAAAAGAAATTTCTTTTCCTACAGACTTTTCTGTTGCAACAGGAATCAATTCCGTTACAGGAAAATTCCGTTCAGCCAGGACTTCAAGCATTTTGGTACCTACCAATCCCGTTGCACCCGCCACCGCTACTTTCATCTATAAAATTTATTTTACTGATTGCTTATTGTATTCTTCTGCCGCTACTTCAAGTTCCTTGTACCATTCCTCTCCGAATTTTCTCGTGAGTGACTCTTTCAGAAATTTATAAATGGGAACCTTGAGAGAATCACCCAACTTGCATGCAGGTTTGCAGATACTCCACCTGTCGTAGTTAATAGCCTCGACAGAATTTTTCATCTTGTTAATCCGGATTGGGTACAAATGACATGAAACCGGTTTACGGAATGAAATCTTCCCATCGAAGTATGCTTTCTCAATGCCACACTTTGCAGTTCCGTTATCAAAAATGGTGTAAGCACATTCACGTCCGCTCACCAATGGAGTTACCCATTCCTTTCCTTCGTACAAAACATATTTCCCCTGCTTTTCAATTGCTTTCACACCGGCTTCGGGGAGGTAAGGCTTTACTTTGGGATAAACTTTTTCAAGTTGTTTTAACTCGTCATCTTCCAGCGGAGCGCCATAATCACCTTTCACGCAGCATGCACCTTTACAGGCATGGAGGTCGCAAACAAATCTTTTTTCAATAATTTCTTCTGAAACGAGGACGGACTGGATGGCAAGCATGGTTGAAAAATACTAGGTTAACAATGTCACGAAAGTAGGAAATAAAATTCAGCCAAACGGTTGGCCGGCCAGAACAAATACTTCCGGTAAACATAGCTACCTCTGACAAAATCAAAAGAAAGTTTTTCTATTATTTTGGTTTCACGTGTTTAATGCCGGAATTATTTTCGCCGGCTAATGACGGCCGTTGAACTCCGAAGAAGTTTGAACCTCTTCGGAGTTCCGCTTAGAACTACAATTTGAAGATATCAAATTGACTATATCAAAACACAACAAAAAAAATGGGAATACCGCACATCATTCTGGAAGCCGACAGGGTTTACCACGTTTACAATAGCGCCGTGGGAAGCGACAAACTTTTTAAAGAATCGAAAAACTATCATTATTTCCTACGAAAATATTTTGACCGAATCACACCGTTTTCTGAGACGTTGGCATTCTGCCTGTTGCCGGATCAATTCCATTTTATCCTGCGGATAAAAAATAATAGAGCATTGACGTCCATGTGGGGTCCCAAGATTCAAAAGTTAAAAAAAATATGGAATAAAATTCCTGATAAAGAAACTGCAAATTATTTATTAATTAACCACCTGGTCATTCATGAATTTGCAAGTCTATTCAACGGCTACGTCCAGGCATTTAATAAAATGTACCAAAGAAACGGTACGCTATTAAGGGAAAGCTTTCGGAGGGATTTAATCGAAAGCGATGTTGAACTGATTAATAAAATCTGTGAGCTTCATAATTACCCTGTTTTACATGGCTGTGTCAAACGAAGAGCGGATTGGAAACATTCATCTTATAATAACATACTTTCACTTCAGAATCCTTTAGCAACTACAACAGATGTCCTGAAACAATTCGGAGGAAAAAAGAATTTTCTCTTTTTACATGATTCAAGATGAAATCCGGATGCTGCCCTTTAACCCCGAAGAGGTTTAAACTTCTTCGGGGTTTTCAATTATATTCTTTGAATAACAATGTGGTTTTCATTGCAAGCATGGTTGAAAAACAGGACTAATAACAATGGAGCGAAAGTATGGTATATTAGATTTTCGACAAAAGGGGATACGTGAAACTCCAAAGTAGCTTGATAACCAATTCGCGTTTAAGTCCTTCAGATGTCGGATACCCGCAGAATTTTAAAACCTTAATGGATACATTCCCCACGTAGCGGGCCCTATTCATCAACTTTACCATTTATTAACCTGCTTTTTTTGTACTTTCGTAGCCCTTTTCAAGGCAAATTCACGTATGCAGAAATTTTTACCCTTTGTATTTATATTGGCATTATTTATAGGCGGAACGAGGCAATCTTTCTCACAATGTAACCCGGTCATTAACGGACAGGATACTATATGTGCAGGCAGCTCTTCCTACCTTTATGTAAATGACATCTACCAAAGTTATTCCTGGAGCAATGGTTCAACAGTAAGCTATACGTATGCTACGGGTCCAGGTACGATCACGTTGAATACAGTAGATGCTTCTAATTGTAACGGCAATGCAAGTATTGTAATCAGGCAGGTACAGCCGCCTGCGGTTTCTTTCACTGTCAATGCTGCGGGCTACACAGCAGTCCTTTCCAATACATCAACAAATACTTATGCTTACCAATGGCTTTTTGGTGATGGTACCACAAGCACTTCAACAAGTCCAACACATTTATATAGTACAAAAGGTAATTACACCATCTGCCTGAACTCTTCGGAAAGTTATTGTCCGGATGAAAGTTACTGCAGGTCGGTGGCGATCGGCTCCTCATTAGGCATGCCTACTGATTCTGTTTTCCTGAAATTATATAATCTTGAACTCTTCAACCTGAACAGCGTAATACAAAACCCGATCGACAGCGGGTATTTAATTGCCGCACAATATGACAATTGCGGCGAGTGCAGCTCTCCCACTTTTATTAAAACAAATAAGAACGGACAGGTACAATGGTCGCGCAACTTCGATTACTTATATGATGTAAGCAACGTAGAGTATTTTGATTCGGGCTACGTTTTTCTTTCTGCGAATTCTGAATATTCACTTACGAAAATTGACCTTGACGGAAATATTGTATGGCAGAAATATGATGGCATTTTCGGCAACAAACTACTATTTGTTTTCAGCAATACGCGCATGGGACAAATCATCAACGCTGATCCCCTGGAAGTAATCATCTATGACCAAAATGGAAATACTGTAACTCAAAAGAGCTACGACCTTGCAGGAATGGATATGGATTTCCTTTCTTTTGCAAAGACATCGGATGGAAATGTTTTGCTGAACGGACAATACGGATACGACTTCCCCGGTGGTGGAAATGTTCCTCCTTATGACACCTACGACCAGGTTGCGGCCAAGATGGATGTAAGTGGAAATTTTTTATGGACGAATGGCATTTACCAGAACACGTTATGTTCACAGAATGGGCAACCACTTCAGAACTCTGCCGGAGAATATCTTTTTCCCGGAAGGTTTTATGAGCCAACTGCAAGTCAATATTTCTACTACATCAGCCGTTTCGATGGAAGCGGGAATTATATTGATTCTTATTCAATCGATTCCCTGAAAGGTGATTACTCGATGTTCCTCTCGCCTTCAAACAATGTAGTAGTTGTTTCGCGTCCGCAGGCTCCTGTATATGATTCTTTGAGAATCGTTACGATGAATAATTCCTTCAACATCCTCAGTTCAAAAAAAGTAACGGCCTACAATTGTTCAAAGTCAACGAAAACCTATGATGGCTATGTAGCAACAGCATTTACTTATTTTGATGGAACTACTTTCCAGGAATACCCGGTTTTGTATAAGACAAACATCACAGCAAATACGGGTTGCCTTGACGGAAATATTCCGCCAATCACTTATGCTTCATTTCCCTTCTTCTATCCTTTCACTATCAACACTGCAGCTCCACTTTACAGTGCCAGTAATGTATCGTCCGGTTGCCTCGCAAAAAATTATGATGATTCATCTGCCTGCAGAACTTGTGCTTTGAATACCAACATCCAGGTAACTAATGGTGATACTTTATTATGTGCCGGCGAAACAGTCACACTTTCGGCTACTGCAAACATGTATGAATACTCCTGGAGTACCGGCGCACATACCAGGACCATTACGGTGAGCGCAAGTGGAACTTATACCGTTACTGTTTATGATTACCGCGGTTGTTCAGCGACATCTTCCAAACACATTACAGCCGGAACCAACTACGCCATTGAATTTGCAATCACCTCTCCAAACGGATTGTGTGAAGGTTCCTCCTACTCCATTCATGCCTATGACTCAACGTTTCAATCTGTTTATGGAATTTCCTGGAACACGGGCGTGAACGGGCCTTTTGTTTATCCGACAGCAAGCGGAACATTTGTATCGACATTTATTGATCAATATGGTTGTCCTACCGTTGACTCAATCACCGTTACTCTTCAACCCGTTCCTCCTGTACCGAATATCAGCGGAGCTGTAAGTGTTTGTGCGGGAGATTCTGTTCAACTCTGTGCAACATTCAATGACAATGGATCAGGACCATATTCTTTTTCATGGAATGCCGGAGCCCTGACAGACTCCTGTATTTATTCCACCGGTGGAACTTACACTGTTGCAATTACAAATCGTTTCGGATGCGACACAGCAGGTACAGTTTCGCATACTGTAACAAGTCAGGCTGTTCCGAATCCAAATATTCAACCACAGGATTCAGCATTTATTTGTCCCGGCGCAAGTACAACACTGACTGCTGCCGCAGGATTCAGCTCTTATCACTGGTCAACAAATGCAACGACATCAGGTATTACAGTAAATAATGCAGGCAACTATTCTGTTTCGGTAACGGATGCAAATGGTTGTACAGGTTCGGATAATGTTACTGTATTTAGCGGCATCAATTACAATCCTGTTTTTTCTGTTGATACAATAAACGGATTTTGTGAGGGCACTTCCTTTATTCTTTCCGCAGATGATTCATTACAACAACCAATTAATTCTTACAATTGGTCAACAGGCGGAACAAATTCTTCGATAACAATTTCTGCCAGCAATACTTATTCTGTAACGCTCAGCGATGCAAACGGATGTACCACTTCCGAATCAATACAATTGCAAATGCATCCTGCTGCACCGTCCATAAATATTTCTGGAAATACAAATGTATGTGCCGGTTCAACGGTTATGCTTTGCGCTTCATTCACAGGTAATAACAGTGGTCCATATTCCTACAACTGGAATAACGGAGCTTTTACTGATTCATGTATCAATGTTGGTGGCGGAGTTTACCAACTTGTGCTTTCCAACAGTTCCGGATGTAACAGCACCAGTATAAATTATACGGTAACTAATCATGCTTTGCCCGTTCCCGATATTCAGCCTTCGGGAAATATTTTCGTTTGCAATGGTGCTGATGCTACATTGTGTTCCACTGCAGGATTTGTCAGTTACCAATGGTCTGAAGGAACAACTACGAATTGCCTGACAACTACTGCCGGAAATTACAGCGTTGTTGTCACCGACGGATTCGGATGTATTGGAACCGATTCAGTTACAATTTCAAACCGTTCTGTTCCAGTAGCCAACATTCAACCTCCAGGAAATTTATTGGTTTGTGCAGGAAGCGATACAACCATTTGCGCTGACGCAGGATTCACCAGTTACTTATGGACGGATGGAAGTTCTACAAATTGTATTACCGTGCCCGCAGGAAATTATGGCGTTACTGTAACCGATAACTTCGGATGTACAGGTGTTGATTCGGTTACGATCTCCAACCGCATTGCACCAGTTCCGAATATTCAACCATCTGGAACGATACAAATATGTAATGGAACGGATACAGTATTGTGTGCTGATGCAGGATTTGCTGCTTACATGTGGTCCGATGGAACAACAACCAATTGCATAACCGCTGTTGCAGGAAATTATACGCTCACCGTCTCTGATGCTTTCGGTTGTATGGGAACCGACAACGTTATTGTCAGTTATCATCCAATACCAAATGCGAATATTCAACCCGCCGGAAACGTGTTGGTTTGTATTGGAAATGATACATTGATCTGCGCTGATGCGGGATTCAACAGCTATCTCTGGACTGGGGGCAATACAACAAACTGCATTACTGCAACTGCAGGAAATTATCTCTTGACAGTACGCGATGCATTCGGCTGTGAAGGAAATGACTCTGTTACTGTTACTGATTACCAACCTGCACAACCGGTCATCATAGGTGACATGGCGCCATTTGACACCTTGTATTCAAACGCTGCATCAGGCAACCAATGGTATGAAGCAGGAATTGGAATCATTCCCGGAGCCACACAAAATTATTTTATCCCGCTTCACAATGGATTGTACTACGTGATTGCAACAGATGTGAATGGATGTTCTTCCATCAATTCTGATACAACAAACTTCATTTACTCATTGGTTAATTCAATATTGCCGGGTACTGCAATAAAAGTTTTTCCAAATCCGGCACACGATGATCTTACGATTTCGCTTTCGAAAAATATGATTTCAGATGTAGAAATAAATATCATTCTCTATGATATTTTGGGAAGAATTATTTTTGAAAGTCCAACTCCTGCCCTGCCCGAAATTCATATTTCCCTGTCAACGCTTGCTCCTGCCGTTTATTTACTGGAAGTTAAAAGCCGTAGTGGAAAATTTGTGACAAGGATTGAGAAATGGTAATTCTCGTTAAAGCTACTGCCCAAATGTTTTTGAAAACTTAATCACCAAAGCCTGGTTATCAATGAGCGGCAAGTGCGGATCAAGGCGGTTCAATTGTGTATTCATACCTGAATTGTAAACAATATAAAGGTCTGTTCCTTCATGCGGATTATAGCGGATGCGCAGGTTACTGCCAACAGAATTACTCAGGTTGTCGTACTGCGACAAAAGCTTGATGGAAAATTTCGAAGAGAAGAATACGGAGATGTTGGCACTCACCAAATGAGAGAGGTAAATTGAATTTCCATTGTCTGAAAAACTTTTAGGAAACCTGATCCTGTTCATTTCATAAACAGCCTCAGCCGATAAATGTTTGTTGATGATGTAGGTAACACCTGGCGCAACCGTCAGCCTGTGTCCTCCATAAAAATCAAAAAAGATTACATTTAATTCTCCACGGACATTTGTCTTTTGAGGAGAGTTGAAATAAATTCCTGGAGAATACATAAAATATTTTCCCTTCGGAATGGTGATGTGATCAGCAATTTGCCAATCTTCAAATATTCGGTCCGTCTTCAATTCCAAAGGAATGAGATTGATGACAGCCCCGCTTTTAAAACTTACTCCAGCTTCCAGGTTCGCAAATTCCGATTCATCCTTATTAACTTCCGGCTTGTAGCGGTCAGAAACATTTATGTTGACGTGCCTGTAAGCAACCAGGCTTTTTTCATTCGCCTTCCAAACATAACCTACGGCTGCACCGGTACTCAGCAAATCAGACTCTTCCACAAACCCCATTGCCGGAATAAACTTGCTTCCAATCCAGTCTGCAGTAAGTGAATAGCTGAGGCCGTCGCGTGTACTGCGAAAGATGGCCGCATTGTAATCGGAACTTTTATGAACGTCATTAAACTTTGCATCTACAGTTGTAATTCCATACGCGCCAACTACGATTAATTTTTGAGTCAGCTTTTTTACAATGTCAAATGCGATGGTCTGATCAGATCCATGGTCCTTGTTTGTGTTTAGCCGCGAAGTAATAATTCCGCCTGCAAAGCTGCCAATGGAATCAATATCCTTGCGTGTACGGAAAACAAAAAAATTATGCGGCGCAATGCCGGCATTCGTGTCACCTTTTGTTTCCATATCAAGAAATCCCATTTGCCATCCCCTGCTCTTCCCTGTGACGCGCACGCCCGAAATGATGGGTACAATTTCTCCCTGTTCCCTGCCTATCTTCCTTGAAATAAAAAATTCGTTCCCTGAAGTTGTGGAATATCCGAGGTAATTTTTGGACTCCAGGAAAAAATTTCTTTTCTCAGGAAGATTCACTTCATACTTGCTCAGGTTGATGATGCGGCTATCAACTTCTGCCTGTGCGAAATCCGTATTGAGCGTGAAATCGAGCGTGAAGTTTTTACTCAATCCATACTTTGCATCCACGCCAACATTGCTGATTATTTTGTCCACGGTTTCATCCTGAATAAATTTTTTGCGCGAAACGATTTCTGCATTTTTCACATAAGCTGAACCATCACTATTCAACGCTGACGATTCCACATAGTTAGCTGTGGCATAAGGCGTGATATAAAATGGTTTCTTGCTTTTGAGGTTGCGGAATTCCATTTCCCTTGCCATGGAAACTTTGAAATAAGGGTTATCTATAGTAGGATCAACGCGCGGAAATATTTCATATTCATTTTTTCGTTTGATAAGCCGCACGATCCGAAAACCCATTGTCACCATTTCCTTTGATTCAAAACGCAACGAAGAAAAAGGAATTCTGTATTCAACGGAATAGCCCAATGAATCAATAGAATTGGCTACGTCCCAAAAGGTGTTGAATGAAGAATTGTCGTTCCCTCCGTCACCGGAGATCTCTGTATCCCATCGGGCACCCAGTGTGTTCGTGATAAAAACAAGTCCGGTGCTTTTGTCATTGTAGGTGTCAATCACAAACGCAACACCATCATCCTGGTCAATGTTGTAATCGCGTTCCAACGCAGACCTGATAAGCTCTTCCGGTTCATGATCGAATGCCCGAATGCCGACATAAAGAAACTCATCATTATAAATTATCCGCACTTCTGTTTTTTCTGAAGGAACTGCTCCCGCTGAGGGACCTTCCTGCATGAAATCATTTTCTACCATGGCTTGTCGCCATGAAATTTCATCCAGCTTTCCATCCAGTTTGATACTTTCAGCAATGCGCAATGGTTGATATGCCTGGCCGCATAATAATGCAGGAATGAAAAAAATAAGTAGTATGGAGATAGCGTTCTTCATTCTGTGAGCAAGGATAAGAAAAGAAAGGGAGACGAGGTGACAGGGAGAGGTTTCTCGTGGCGTCGGTATATTATAAAAAAAAGGAGTTCTTCATTCTGCTTGGCAGAGAGAAGGAAAAAAGAAATGGAGATATGGAGATCGGGAGATGTGAAGAAAGAGATATTGTGTTAAAGGCAGAGTGAATTACACAACAAAACTCTCCTTTATGATAAGCAAGAGTAATACTAGAAAGTGAGACAGGAAGAGCGGAAGTTTTCCCGTTGCGGAGAGTAAGAAAAGGTTTGCGTGAAATATTTTATCCCTTATGAAACAGCAACCCCGGCTATGATTTCCAAATCACTTTCAGTCAACAGCGCCTCCCCTTTGAAACGCAGAAATATCTGTGCGATCGTCAATACATCTTTCTGGCAATAAGTAACGATTCGTGGCAGATTTTTTTCATTCCAATAAACATCCCATACCATGCTTCCATCAATGTCATCTTTCGGAGTCGGAATTCCCAAAACTGTGGCCAGCAATACAAGAGATGTATATGATTTATAATCCCCGAACTTCCAAAGCTCCAATGTATCCAGGTGGTTCACTTCCCAGGGTTTCTTTCCCGGCGTGTCAAGCACAGCAGGAAGCGGCACATTGTGAATTACCATTCTGCGGGCAAGAAAAGGAAAGTCAAATTCTTTTCCATTGTGCGCACAGAGCTGCTTGTCATTTTTTGAGAAAAACTTGTTAAGCATTTCTGCAAACTCAACCAGCACTGCACGCTCATCATCTCCTGCAAAAGATTTAATGCGCAACTTTTTATCCCCGGAAAAATACCCGCAGGAAATACAAATCACTTTTCCGAATTCAGCATAAATTCCCGCCTGCCTGTAAATAGTGTCGGGTGTTTCTGTTTCGTCTTTAATGAGAAACTTTGCTTTCTTTTCCCACAGCTGCTGAATCGCCTTGGGTGCGTCATCAAACTTCGCATGTTGTGGAGCTGTTTCAATATCAAGAAACAAGATGTTGGAGAGGTGAATGTTTTCAAGCATGAGAATTTGGATTAACAAATTCAAAAGTAGTGCATGCCGGTTTACTTTTTTCAAATCATCACTTTTTAAGTCAAGTATTTTATTATTTCAGCATTTAAACACTAAGATTTTAAAAAAAAGCAAAAAAATTACACCATAGGTTTAAGAAATCACCACAGAGGCACAGAGGTGCACAGAGAACAGCCTTGAACAAATGCATTGGTTGGTTTTTCTCTGTGAACCTCTGTGGCTCTGTGGTATTTGGCTGTTGATTGCGGACCGCTGGCTGTTGACTTCAACTCCTGACTGCTACTTGTTGGCTGTCGACTGCTACTCCTGACTCCCGACCACCTACTATCTTATCATCACTCCCCGTTTATTCAACACCGGAATCATTGTGAAATTCTCCTCCGTGATACTCTCCGGGAGAAAAACATATTTCTTGTCATACATATCCTTGCTCAAATAAAAACTGATCCAGTATTCATTGGTAAGCCCGAACACATCTTTAATGATCAGTTCAATTTTTGCATAGTCCATCGATTCAACGGTGCCAATAAAATGACGCAATGTGGATGTCTTCACATCTTCACCGCCCCGGCTGCCATAGCCTTTTGAACTCACCAGCACACCTTCAATTCTTGTATCATATAAATTGACCAGGTA
>JBDTTM010000070.1:0-12701 GCA_039930605.1 Bacteroidota bacterium | reverse complement strand
TGTTGCGGTTTGCGTCATGCAGGAAACGAACCCCTGTAAATAAATGTGCAAAAACCAGCTCTGCTACCGATTGGGAAGAAGCAGCAGGAGTGTTGATGACAGCCAATCCTTTTTCGCGTGCATATTTTACATCGATGTTATCCATTCCTACTCCAGCGCGGCCTATGAGTTTTAAATTTGGAACAGCATCAATGTTGATCTGTCTCACCTGTGTTGCACTGCGCACAAGTATGGCATCAAAATTTTTCAGGGCCTCACTTAATTTTTCCTGGGCAATTTTTTCTGTGGAAACAGAAAATCCGGCAGCATCAAAAATTTTCTTTCCGGCGGAGTCGATACCATCGTTGGCGAGTATTTTAATCATGAGGTCACTTTTGTTATTGAGAAATTATCCAACCGATAAATTATACCATTAACCAAACAAAGATATTAAGCAGTCTTCATTGCAAAATCCTTCATTGTCTTTACCAGCACTTCAACACTTTCAAGAGGTAGCGCGTTGTACATGGAAGCACGGAATCCGCCAACAGAGCGGTGTCCTTTGATACCAACAATTCCTGCCGCTTTTGTTTTGGCCAAAAATTCTTCATCCAGCGAACTGTCTTTTAACAGGAAACACGCATTCATCGGTGAACGGTCTTCAACAGCGGTAGTACCGGTAAACATAGGGTTGCTGTCAACTTCATTATAAAACAAATCAAACTTCTGCCTGTTGATTTTTTCCATTCCCGGCACACCACCAATGTCCTTCAGCCATTCAAGTGTGTACATAATCATAAGTATGCCGAAAACAGGAGGTGTGTTGTAAAGTGAATCGTTGTCCAGGTGCGTTTTGTAGTCGAACATCGTCGGCAATGTTTTTCCATGTGTGCCAACAATATCTTTTTTGATAATTACCATCGTAACGCCGGAAGGTCCCATGTTTTTCTGCGCGCCGGCATAGATGAGGTCAAACTTTGACACATCGACCGGGCGTGAGAAAATATCAGATGACATGTCGCAGACCACCGGAATTGGCGAATCCGGAAAGTTTTTAATCTGTGTCCCGTGAATAGTTTCGTTGGATGTGATGTGCAGGTAATCGCAATCTGCAGGGATTACATATCCCTTCGGCATGTATGAATAGTTCTTATCCTTGCTTGAAGCCAGGACAGCAACCTCGCCAAATAATTTTGCTTCCTTGATTGCTTTGTTACTCCAGGCGCCTTCGTCAATATATGCTGCTTTCTTTTTCAATAGGTTCATCGGTACCATGGCAAACTGGGTACTTGCGCCTCCCTGGAGGAAAAGGACTTCATGTGTGTCGGGAACATTCAATAATTCCTTTACCAGCGACTTTGCTTTTTGAAGTACCGCTTCAAAATCTTTGCTGCGGTGGGAGATTTCAAGTACCCCCATACCTGAATTATTGAAGTTCAGAATATCAGCCGCAGCTTTTTGTAAAGCTGATTCTGGAAGTATGCCGGGACCGGCGCCGAAGTTATGTTTGCGATTCATAGATAGATGAGTTTAGAATTTTGAGGTTCAAAGGTATGGATTTAAGGAATAAGTAAAAATGATAGCCACAGATTCGCAGATCGTTCGCTTTATTCATCAAGAACTGTTATTGGTAAATTTGCAAATACGGAGATTCGTAGTCATTCGCTATTGTCACCTTTAATTGATTCCGAAGTTGATAATTACACCGAGCGCGGTTCCCCGTTTGGTCATGGTACTTAACGGTTGATGGTTCTTTACTTGAAATTTATTTCCGTTTCTTTGAACAATAATACAATCTTTTAACAGACAAAAAAGTTAATGAAAGAACTGGACGATTATTTGACTGCACATTCGAAAGAAATGCTGGACCTGTCAGCCACACATGGTGCACCATTGTATGTGTATGACGGGGACATTATTGAACGACAATATAAAAAGCTCACCAATGCTTTCAGTACAGTGTCCTTGAAAGTGAAATATGCACTCAAGGCCAACACCAACCAGGCCATCCTGAAGCTGATGAAAAAACTGGGTGCCGGACTGGATGCTGTTTCTATCGAAGAGGTCAGGCTTGGATTGCTTGCAGGTTTTACTCCTCCGGAAATATTATTTACTCCCAACGGTGTTGCCTTTGACGAGTTAAAGCAGGCTGTGGAGATCGGTGTGAAGATCAACATTGACAACATTTCCGTGCTTGAACATTTCGGCCATGACTTCGGGGATAAGGTTCCATGCTGTATCCGGCTGAATCCACATATCATGGCGGGTGGGAATACACATATACAAACCGGGCACATCGATTCCAAGTTCGGTATTTCCATTTACCAGTTGCGGCACGTGGAGCGCATCATTAAAAATTACAACATCAAAATTAACGGGCTACATATTCATACCGGTTCAGAAATTCTGGATTCTTCAGTTTTTTTAAGAGTAGCTGATCTCATGTTTGAAACAGCACAAAGTTTTCCCGGACTGGAGTTTATTGATTTTGGGAGTGGATTTAAAGTCGCCTATAAAGACGGGGATGCAGTTACAGATATCGAGGAGTTAGGAAAAGAATTATCACTGCGCTTCAATGAATTCTGCACGAGCTATGGAAAAGATGTGGAGCTCTGGTTTGAGCCCGGAAAATTTTTAGTGAGTGAATGCGGATTTTTAGTCGTGAAGGTGAATGTGATCAAGCAAACGCTTTCCACTGTTTTTGCAGGCGTAGATTCCGGTCAGAATCATTTGATCCGCCCGATGTTTTACGATGCTCATCACCACATTGCCAATCTTTCCAATCCAAACGACAAGCCGCGGATTTATTCTGTGGTCGGATATATTTGTGAAACAGATACACTTGGCTGGGACCGAAAGATCAGCGAGATTCGTGAAGGTGACATACTTGCAATCTGTAATGCCGGCGCTTATGGTTTTTCAATGAGTAACAATTACAACTCCCGTATGAGGCCGGCTGAAGTATTGATCTACAAAGGAAAATCGCATCTGATCCGCAAACGGGAAACGATTGATGATTTATTGAGAAACCAGGTGGAAGTGGAATTTTAGTTCGGAGCGTTTAGTTCGTTGTTTGTAGTAACAGCCTTTGAAGCGGAACGGGCTAGCGCTCATCACTTTCCGTCCTGCTGTCTGGTCGCGGAGCTCCCGTTCATCAGGGCTATTGTAGTCAAGGTGCAGTTTCATCGGAAACGTCGCTAAACAATGTAAGAATTTTTTTCTAAATTATAATTGGAATTTCAACTCTCTGCATCGTAGTTTTTGTACCCGATTTTTTTTCGTGGTGGATTTGGAGTTTCCATCAGTTGACGAATTGCTTTGAATAAAATCTGTATTTCACGATCATGCCCGTCAATTTTATTTTCAAGCAATTTGAATTTTGCGGCGAGCTCTTTGTGCGTGGATAGGACTTCGCGTAATTTCACAAATGCACGTACAACCTGGATGCTTGCGTCAATTGCAATTTTACTTTTGAGAATGCTTGCCAACATCACAGCACCATGTTCTGTAAAAACATAAGGGAGAAATTTTCTGTGTGCTCCTCGGCCTTTTTCTAAGGTCACAATTTGTGACCTTAAAGAATGATACTCTTTTGGAGATAGCCGAAACGAAAAATCAAGAGGAAAGCGTTGAATATTTCTCTTTACTGCCTGGTTAAACTGCTTTGTGGGAACGCCAAACATTTCCGCCAGGTCTGTATCCAGCATGACTTTATGTTTGCGGATCAAGTAAATTTTATTTTCAATTCTTTCAATCGGAATCAAGGAGTTTTTTTTCATGGTAATTTGTATTTCGATCAGTTGATATTTTCTTCTTACAATTAAATTCTTTATCTTCTCACTTTGTCTCAGGGAATTGATATACCGAATTTGCGAAATGAGAATCTAAGATTCAAAATTTTATTTGCGATTTGCATTCAACAAACTGAGGATTTTTAAATGCAATGATTAAGCGAAAGAGGAATAACAGAAATAGTTCAGGAGCGCATTGAACCTGGGTAACGCCAAGTAGAGTGGCTGTTTTTAAAACACGCTATAAAATATTGAATTTCAGTTGAATAGCCCCGATTGCAGTGTAAAGCCCGCATCCTGAAGTATGCTTCGCATTACTTCAGGAGCGGACTTGCAACGGAAAGCGGGATGGAGCCTGCTACTACTCCTTAATATCAGCTTCAAAAAATTCATAGGAAGGTTGTACTTTCGCACTCCCAAATCCCATTTCATAATTCGGATATTTGCTTTTCAATGGGATAGTTGTCGAATCAAATTTCAGTAAAAAAAAGATGTCAGAAAAGAAGAGCGTTCCTGAAGTTGAGCATTTAAATTTCATTGAGCAGATGGTGGAAGAAGATATTCGCACCGGGAAGCATGGTGGCAGGGTGCATACGCGTTTTCCGCCGGAACCGAATGGGTATTTACACATTGGACATTCGAAAAGTATTTGTCTCAATTTTGGTTTGGCGGATAAGTATAAAGGAAAAACCAACCTCCGTTTCGATGATACAAATCCTGAGAAGGAAGAGCAGGAATATGTGAACAGCATCAAGGAGGATATCCGCTGGTTGGGTTTTGAATGGGAAAATGAATTTTATGCTTCTGATTACTTCGAACAGATTTATGCTTTTGCTGTCACGTTGATTAAAAAAGGTTTGGCTTATGTGGATGACCAGACTGCAGAACAGATTGCTTCGCAGAAGGGAACACCGACAGAGGCGGGTTCTGCATCTCAGTTCCGTGACCGAAGTGTAGAAGAAAATCTCGATCTTTTTGCGCGGATGCGTGCCGGGGAATTTGCTGAAGGCAGCCGAGTGTTGCGTGCAAAGATTGACATGTCTTCGCCGAATATGCATTTGCGTGATCCGCTGATGTACCGAATCAAATTTGACCATCACCACCGCACCGGCGACAAGTGGAAAATTTACCCGATGTATGATTTCGCGCATGGTCAAAGCGACAGCATTGAAAATATCACGCATAGCATTTGCACTCTGGAATTTGAAGTTCACCGTCCGTTGTATGAATGGTACATCAAACAACTTGAAATTTTTCCATCGCAGCAAATTGAATTCGCGCGACTCAACCTGAATTATACTGTGATGAGTAAGCGCAAACTCCTCCGGCTGGTGAATGAGAAATACGTTTCCGGCTGGGATGATCCGCGTATGCCTACTATTTCCGGTTTCCGCAGAAGGGGATTTACGCCTGAGAGCATCCGCGATTTCGCTGAACGTGTTGGCGTAGCGCGGAGGGAAAATGTGATTGATGTTGCGTTTCTTGAATTCTGCCTGAGGGAGCACCTGAATAAAATTGCGCATCGGAAAATGGTTGTATTAGATCCTTTGAAAGTAATCATTACGAACTATCCGGGCAATGACTCAGAAAAACTTACTGCAGAAAATCTTCCGGGAGATGATCATGCACTGTACAGAGAAATTAGTTTTTCGAAAGAGATATTTATTGAACGCGATGACTATATGGAAAACCCGACTCCGGGATATAACCGATTGGTGCCGGGAGGAATGGTGCGGCTGAAGCATGCTTTCATCATTAAATGTGATGAAGCCATCAAAAATGAAGATGGGTCTGTGAAAGAATTGCATTGCACATATTTTCCGGAAAGCCGCAGCGGCCAGGATAAATCGGGCATCAAAGTAAAAGGTGTGATTCATTTTGTGAATGCTGCTGATGCCGTTGATGTTGAAGTGAGAATGTATGACCGTTTATTTAACGTGGAGGCGCCTGATTCCGGAGAAGAAGATTTTACAAAATACCTGAGTCCGGATTCACTCAAGCTAATACCGAATGCGAAAGCGGAACCGTCCATCATGAATGCGAAAGCCGGTGATAAATTCCAGTTTTTACGCATGGGTTATTTCTGTGCAGATAAAGATTCCACAGCGTCAAAACTTATTTTTAACCGGACGGTTACGTTGAAAGAAGGGAAGTAGGAAGTAGGAGTAGGAAGTAGGTAGCGGAAGGAGGGAGTCAACAGCCAAGAGGAAGCAGGAAGCGGAAGCCTTGCTTCGCGAAGGCAAGGAGGGAGTCAATACCAGGAAGCGGAAGGATGTAGCGGAAGTAGGAAGTCAAGACAAAAAGAAGTAGACGGTAAACAATAGACAAGGAAGTAAACAATTGGGATTTCAGAAATGAGTGATGGTATTCGGCATATTGAAATGGAGATCATTGAAGAGTTTGAACTCTTTGATGAATGGAGTACGAAATATGAATACATCATTGAGCTGGGACAGAAACTGCCGTCGCTTGATTCGAAATATAAAATTGAGGAAAATAAAATCAGGGGTTGCCAGAGCAGCGTATGGCTGAATGCATACAATGAAGATGGTAAAATCTTCTTCGAAGCTGACAGTGATTCTACTTTTGTTAAAGGGGAGATTGCATTGCTGATCCGCGTATTGTCGGACCAGGAGCCGGAAGAAATAATAAAAGCGGAATTGAAATTCCTGGAGGCAATTGGTCTGCGGCAGCACATTGCAGTTACCCGCGCCAATGGACTGGCAAATATGATTAAACAGATGAAGACTTATGCTCTTGCGTTTTCTTCGATACCTAAAAAAAATTAATTGTGACGGAAACATCAGTTGACATAAGGCCTGTAGTAGAAAGGGTGAAAGACATTCTTCGCACCTGTTATGACCCGGAAATTCCGGTTAATATTCTGGAGCTCGGTTTGATTTATGAAATCAATATTGAGCCGGGAAATGATGTGCAGGTTAAAATGACATTGACTTCACCTGCATGTCCGGTTGCAGAAACGTTGCCGGTAGAAGTGGAACAAAAAATCAAGAATATTCCTGATGTAAACAATGCAAAGGTTGAGATCACATTCGATCCGCCATGGGAAAAGGCGATGATGAGTGAGGAGGCGCAGATGGAGTTGGGGATGTGGTGAGGAGCAGCCGTAGGGAGGAGGAAGGAGGTAGCGGAAGTCGCTAGTCAAACAGCCAGAGGAAAGCGGTAGGAGGTAGCGGAAGTAGGAAGCGGAAGGAGGTAGCGGAAGGAGGTAGTCAACAGCCGGAGGAAGGGGAAGTCGAGCAGACCAAAAAATGAGTAAGGATCAAGATACATTTAATAAATGGCAAGTAGCAAGAAGCCAGCAACCAGAAGCCAGCAACCAGAAGCCAGAAGCCAGAATGGAAAAGGAAATCGTAAATAAAGTTGATGAAAGCGGATTGGTGCAATTCGACCTGGAGGAATTATATCAGTCAGGTGAGCGAATTATTTTTGATTTGAAAGGATGGTTGTTCGAAGAAATTATGTTGAAGGAAAAAGATTTTCGGGAGCAGATAAAAAATCATGACTGGAAATCGTACCAGGATAAATTTGTGGCGGTGATTTGCAGTGCTGATGCCATAGTTCCGACCTGGGCTTACATGCTCATCGCATCGCACCTCGAGCCATTTGCGAAAAAAATAGTCTTCGGGGATTTAATGAAACTGGAAGAAGTGCTTTTTCATGAGGCCATTAATAATGAGAATCCTGAAAGGTTCCTCAACCAGAAGGTAGTGATCAAAGGCTGCAGCGATCATGTTCCTGTTTCCGCTTACGTTGACCTTACCAATTTTTTACGTCCGCTTGTGAAGAGCATGATGTATGGCGAGCCTTGTTCGACGGTACCTGTGTATAAGAGCAAATCATAGGAGATTTCGTTTCCTCAACGAAGTACGAAACCTCGCCGAAGTACGAATAAAATCCATACTAATATACGAACTTCGAATCGTAGTAGACGTCTCTATAACTATAGGGGATCGTAATTGGTGTATTCGTAACAGCATTCGCCTGCCTGCCGCTACTTCGTTGATGTCAATTGGATATAGAATTGCTATTTCCGGCTGTCGTTTTCCTTCGGGAGTGCGTATAGAAAGAAGGCATTAAAGAATGCAAAGAATGTTGCGCCAGGCTGCGTTTCCAGTGTATCTTCTGTGAGCATTGATAAAACAAGCGCGAGAAAAAATACGAGGTAAAAATAATTTTGCCTTTGATTTAAAAAAATCACCGGATAAAAAAGAGCGAAAAGGAAATATGCCAGTCCGAAAACTCCGAAGGCGACAGTGATCGCCAAATACTGGTTGTGTGCCCGCAGGTAATGTTCTTTATTCAACTTTGAATTCAATACAGCATATTGTGCGTGAACAGCATCAGGCAAATCGCCTGTACCAACTCCAATAAAGAAATTCTCCCTGATCACTTCACAGGCAGCTTTCCAGGATTCAAAGCGTTGCATGATCGAGTGTCCATTAGGGTCACCTGCTTTTGAATATTGATCAATCTCCCACATGATCTGCATGAGCCTGACCTTAACTGATGGAAACTGGTAGCTGACATTTGGAATTCCTTTTTCGATGGAACGAACCTCTTCATCAGTCAGCCTTGACAATGCTGCAGAATCTTTTCTCAGACCCTTCGAAGCCAGGAACCGGATCAATGTAAATTTTATTGGCTGCATTTTTTTATCTGTTGAATCATAAGCGATGCTGCTTCGCTTGCCCCATTCACTTCTCATTTCATCTTCACACATATATATATAGGCAGGATAACCATTTTCTATTTCCGGGTTTTTGAAATCGAAAGTGTATGGATTTCCCTGGTCCGTTTTTGCTTTCACGTCAATAATTACCTGCCGGGGAGTGAAATTTTCCTTGAAAGATTTTCTTAGAAGTAGAAAGACAATTAATGGAAAGATTATGAAGGTTGCCGTCAATATTAATCTGCCCGATCTTCCCAGGTTTTTCCATGCATATGAAATAAAAAGGAAAAGTATGATAGAGATGCATATCGACAACCCGGTAAGAGATTCAACAATAAAGAGAAAAGTGAGCAGCCATATAACCAGCGCACACATCAACATCCTCGAAACACGGTTTGTATTTGTTTGATCCTTGAAAACAAAATAGAGGAGAATGAAAATGGCAATGCAGGTAAACAACCCAAACCGGATATGGGATATTTTAAAAATGAAGACGTCCCTGATGTCAATAATTTCGCGGTGGATAACTCCTGTGAGCACTGCCATGCTAACCAGTGTCCCGGCGAAAACCGCAGCAATAAAAAAGGCAAGTACTAAATGAAATTGTTTTTTTGATAGTGGTTCAGTGCCGGCAATAAACAGGGTTAGCAGGAGTACGGGCAATTTGATCCTGATGTCATTCCAGCCCTGTGGGAGATCGGTCGTCCAAAGCATCCCGACAACATGCAGGATCCAGATTCCAACGATCAGCAATGCCGCCTTGTTTTTTAGAAAACGTTTGAACTTTTCCGACAAATTTCCTTCCAGAAGGAATGAACCTGCAAGGATGAACTGTGAAAGACTGATCAGGAATAGAGAAAGTGGAAGGCCTGTAACGAGGACAACAAGCCCGAAGACGTATAGGTAATTAAAGCGCAGGAATAGTGGTTTATTCATTCAATGATTCCCCGCAAATGAAACGAAAGCTACGCCAGGTTATTTGATTAAATTAATAATTTTGAAAGAGCGCATTGTGGATGGCTGAATCATTTTTGGGGCTCTTCCCCGGAAGCTTTAAATGTTCCATTCAGGATGCTGGCAACTATGGTAGAATTCCCGAGCACTTCGATCGCTTTTTGAATTTCCGGATCGCGGTGAAAAGAAGCCTCAATTTTTCCTGCCTGGAAATAATACCTGGACACGATTTCCTGTACAATGATGCCGGAAATTTCCTCCCGGTTTTTATCCACGTCTTCTTTTTTATTGTGAGCCAGTTTTAGTTTTAATCCATCGATGTCATTTTTAAGCGCATCGAAGTATTTTTCGTCTTCGGAATTTTTTTTCAGTTCATCGAGACTCTTTTCACTTTTTGTTGTGTAATCATATTCTTTATCTGCAATATAATTCACAAAATCGTTCCAGTCGTTTTCATTCAAAGCGAAATCTGCCGCCGGTGCAATAGTTGGGTGATCATTCCTGTAGTGGCTGGCAAAATCGAAAATGATATTTTTGGTAAGAAGGCTGATGGTAATGTTGCTCAGCTTTTTTTGTTCGACAACTACATCCGGTAAAATTCCTCCGCCATCAAAAACTTTTCTGCCTGTGCGTGTTTTAAATTCTGTGACAAGTGAATCCGGTACTTTTCCAACGCTGCCGTCTTCATTCCTGTGCGAGTAATCTAAAGCCTGGATACACCTGCCACTCGGGACATAATATTTCGATGTTGTTATTTTGAGTTGTGCGTTATATCCCAGTGACCGCGTAGTTTGTACCAGCCCCTTGCCAAATGTGCGCTGGCCGATAATAACGCCACGGTCGAGGTCCTGTAGCGACCCGGAAACAATTTCAGATGCGGAAGCAGAACCACTATTCACCAGTACAGCCAAGGGAATTTCAGTGTCAACGGCTGTATTCATGGCTTTATAACTTTTATCAAGTGATTTCATTTTGCTGCGCGTACTCACAATTTCCTGTCCACGGTCAACAAAAACATTTGTCACATTCACGGCTTCATGCAACAAGCCACCGGGATTAAAACGCAAATCCAGAATTACACCTTTGGGATTATTTTTTTCTTTCAGTTTTGTAAGCGCCTCCTTTACATCTGCTCCACAATTTTCCGTGAAGCCGGTAAGCCGGATATAACCGATGTCGTTGTTCAACATTCCAAAGTATGGAACACTTTTAACTTTTATTTCTTCGCGGGTGAGGATTTTTTCAATTGGATTCTTGATGCCTTCGCGTTTCACCAGCAGCTTTACTTCAGTTTTTGGTTGTCCTTTCAGGATGTGGCTTACTTCATCCGTCTTTTTTCCCTTGGCGCTCTTGCCATCGATTTCCAGGATCTCATCACCGGCGCGCAGGTCGGCCTTCTGTGCAGGGAAACCTTCATAAGGTTCGCTTATTGCAACGTAATCCCCTTTCTGCCTGATCAGTGCGCCAATGCCTCCATACTGACCGGTGGTCATAAAACGATAGTCTTCGATTTCTGATTCAGGAATAAAATTGGTGTAAGGGTCGAGTGTTCCCAGCATGGCATCAATCCCTTTCTTCATCAGCTTACCGGGTTCAATTGAATCGACATAATACATGTTCACCTCACGGAATGCAGATGAAAAAATGTCCAGGTTTTTTGAGATCTCAAAATAATCGTCAACGAAACTGTATGTGATGATAGTGGATGCTGATACAAAAACGACCAGCAGTAGCGTTCTGTACTTCTTAAAAAGTGTTTTTATCATTTTATATTATTGCTTGATTTTTTAATCTAAAGAATTCCTCGCAGCTCTGCTGCGGGGTTTGTTCTCGCCACGAATTACACGAATTAACACGAACTGTTTCGTGAGAATTCGTGTAATTCGTGGCATCATTTACCTGATACCTCGTAGCTCTGCTGCGAGGTTATTCATTTCATGGGACAGGATCATAACCATGTCCACCCCACGGACCACAACGTAAAAGCCGCTTCAATGTGAGCCAGCCGCCTTTGGTAGGGCCATATTTTTCAATCGCCTGTTTTCCGTATTCAGAACAGGAAGGAGTGTACCTGCAACTAGGCGAAAGCAAGGGAGATATTGCACCCTGGTATAATCTGATCAGGATTAAAAACAGGCTACCCAGTATTTTTGAGAATAGCTTCTTCAAACTTTTGCAAAGTTAAAAGTATTTTTTTTTCAACCTCATCATAATCCGGCACCTTACGTCCGTTGTAAACGAGCAGCAATGCGCATTGTTTTTCTTTCGACTGTAATAACGTATAAAAGCCTGACTTATTTTTGCGGTAGACTTCCCTCACCAGCCGTTTGATCCTGTTGCGGTCAACGGCCCTTTTGAAAAAACGCTTTGGAACGGCAATAGCCAATTGAGCTGGGAAAGACGTTTTGATTTCAGTCACCGCCCAGCTCAGCCGGAACGGACTTACATGAATGCTTTTTCCTTCGGCAATTATTTTCTCAATCAACTTCCGGCTGCTCAGCCTTTCGTCTTTTGTAAAAGTATGACGGGAAGCAGTCATTTTATAAAAGCATTGTAGTAAAGGAAAAAGACGACAACAACAGGTTACCCTTTGTTTGCTTTCTTGATATAACTCTCAAGCGCCATGGTCATGCTGGGAGCAGCAGGAATAGGTGCCTGGATATCCAAACGCAGACCTGCATCCAGCACAGCTTGTGCAGTGGTAGGGCCGAATGCAGCAATGCGTGTGTTGTTCTGTTTGAACTTCGGAAAATTCTTCATCAGGGATTTAATTCCGGAAGGGCTGAAGAACACAAGCACGTCATAATTCACATCGGCAAGATCACTCAGGTCGCTGGCAACGGTTTTATAAATTACGGCTTTGGCATAAAAAATTTTTTCCTCGTCAAGTAATTCAAAAATATCCTGTTTATGGATGTCGGTACAAGGCACAAGGAATTTATCTTCCCGATGTTTTTTGATCACGTCCATCAGGTCAAATACCGTTTGTTTACCGAAGAATATTTTCCGCTTTCGGTACACCACGAATTTCTGAAGGTAATAAGCAGTTGATTCTGAAACACAGAAATATTTCATGGTCTCAGGGACTGTAATTCTCATTTCAGCACTCATCCTGAAAAAATGATCTGCTGCATTCCTGCTTGTTAAGATGACGGAAGGAAATTCGGAAATATTAATTTTATCCTTGCGGAAATCGATGGCAGGAATACCTTCTATCTGGATAAATGGACGAAAATCAACTTTCAGGTTAAATTTCTTGGCAAGGTCAACGTAAGGATTTTTAT
>JBDTTM010000069.1:0-12737 GCA_039930605.1 Bacteroidota bacterium | reverse complement strand
TTGTGAGTGCCCGTTCCACTTCCCTGCGAAGGGATTCAGAGATGAGCATGTGATCGGGATTCAGCTGGTCTTCGTCTTCCAATACATCCATCAAGGTTCCATCTTCACCCTGGGTGAGGGGAGCATCCATGGATACATGTCGTCCGGAAGTGCGCATGGTATCTTTGATATCTTCCATCGTAATGCCGAGTACCACTGCAATTTCTTCCTGCGAAGGTTCGCGTTCGAATTCCTGTTCCAGCTTGCTGAAAGCTTTATTGATCTTATTAATTGACCCGATTTTGTTCAATGGAAGACGTACAATGCGGCTTTGTTCCGCCAATGCCTGGAGGATACTCTGACGAATCCACCAAACTGCATAGGAGATAAATTTAAAGCCGCGGGTTTCATCGAAACGGGTAGCGGCTTTTATAAGTCCTAGATTGCCCTCATTGATAAGGTCGCTCAGGGTTAATCCCTGGTTCTGGTATTGTTTTGCCACAGAAACCACGAAACGAAGATTGGCTTTGGTAAGCTTCTCAAGTGCTTTCGGATCACCTTGCTTGATGAGACGCGCGAGACGTACTTCTTCTTCCGCTGTAATAAGCTCCACGCGGCCAATCTCCTGTAAATACTTGTCAAGAGATGCTGTTTCACGATTGGTAACCTGTTTTGTAATTTTTAACTGACGCATCGTAGTTCTTTAATACTGATAAAATGGATAAATAGAAAATATAATGATTGTGAGTGATGAAACGCCTTGCATTTCCTTTTGGTTTCATGTTATGAAAGAAAACGGCAAACTTTCCTTACAACATTTATGGGCGAAGCGATAATTTACCGGATAATCGGCGGACTTGAAGGTAGTTAGTTTTTAAACTTAAAATACGGGGTCTGATTACAGTTGAGAAAAGTGTAAGAAATTTTCAGATTTGCAAATCTGTACTACATAAAATCTCAAATTGTCTCGTTCCGAATGTCCTTTTTGTATTTGACCGTTTTAATTGAAGTTTTTATTTGGATGTTATAATAACAGGACCATTCAAGTTAATATTATTGATGGCGTGCCCCTCCGGGTCGGGCTATCCACTACAAGTCCTCCCCTGAAGTAAAGCGCAAGAGCTTACTTCAGGGTCCGGGCTTTCCGTTTCTATCCCTCACGCGGCTTCGGATTCTCAGTAGAATTAATTCTATTTGTATGATGATTGAAGTGATGACATCTTCAATTGGGCAAGGATGTAAAGGAGGAATGGATTTGCGCCAGGGATTGCAGCGAAAATCCTTTTTGCATAGCAAAAAGATTGCAGCGAAAAGCCCGACCCGAAGGGTGGCGCCGTTGATTAAATTATAAGTCACAAGTTAAGAGTGACAAGAAATTCGATCATGAGAATTCATTCTTCAATGAAAAATAATTGGCCAGAAGCCAGCAGCTAGTAGCCAGCAGTTAATCACAAAAACAAAAATTGATTGAGCTTTTATGTTTGAGAACCCTACATCGTCTTGAGTTCTCCCACTAATTTTGTCAATGCATCCTTTGCATCCCCGAAAAGCATACTCGTTTTAGGATTATAGAAAAGCTCATTTTCGATCCCGGCATAACCGGCATTCATACTTCTTTTATTGACAATAATGTGCTGCGCATTTTCAACTTCAAGAATAGGCATACCATATATTGGTGAAGCAGGATCTGTTTTAGCCGCAGGATTTACAACATCATTGGCACCGACAACCAGTACAACATCTGTATTTGCAAACTCAGGATTGATTTCTTCCATCTCTGAAAGTTTTTCATAAGCCACATTACTTTCAGCAAGCAATACATTCATGTGTCCCGGCATCCGGCCTGCAACAGGATGAATGGCATATTTCACTTCCACGCCACGGCTTTCCAAAATGAGTTCCAGTTCATGTATCACGTGCTGTGCCTGGGCAACAGCAAGACCATAACCCGGAACAATGATTACTTTCTTGGAATAGTTCATCAATACAGCAGCATCACTGATTGAAATGTCTTTGATGGAGCCATGCGTTCCTGAACTGGTTGATGCAACCGCAGCACCTTCTCCAAATGCACCGAAGATGACATTGAATAAAGGTCTGTTCATCGCTTTGCACATGACTACTGTAAGCAGTGTTCCGGCTGAACCTACCAAAATACCCCCTGTAAGCATTACCTGGTTGCCATACAGGAAGCCACCCATCGCGGCAGCAACACCTGTAAATGAATTGAGGAGCGAAATCACTACCGGCATGTCAGCGCCACCAATCGGAATTACGAACATCACACCATATAAAAGTGCAAGTGCAAAAAGTATGAAGATGATAAAATAGTTATCGGGTCTTGCCCAGCATAAGTAAGCAGCAAAGGCAAACGTCACGAACATCAAAATCGTATTCAGGATATTGTATTTCGGAAGTCGGATAGCTTTTTTCAAGGTGCCATTCAGCTTCATGAATGCCATGATACTTCCCGAAAAGGAAACGCTGCCGATGATCAATCCCAATGTGATGGTGATGTACTTACCGATTTGAGAAGAAGGCAATGCTGAATCAACCAACTCCACCAGGAAACCACTTAGCAGATTATCGTGCCTGGGTGCTTCCGGATTTGTAAGATGATAATATTCGATGAGTGAAATCAACGCTGCGCAGGCACCACCCATTCCGTTGAAGAGCGATACCAGTTCAGGCATTTTCGTCATGGCAACAGTTTTTGCTGTTCTCCAGCCAACAAAGGTTCCGATAGCAATACCGCCGAAAATCAATATCAATTTAATCGGTTCACGTGTGCTGTGAATACCGGCTTCAGTGCTGTCGTATAAGAATATGGTTCCGATAATGGCAATGAACATCCCTGCCGCTGCAACCAGGTTTCCTTTGCGGGCTGTCTCCGGGTGACTCAGCATTTTAAGACCCAACACGAATGTTACGGAGCCGATTAAGTACGCAATATCAAGTATATATTCATTCATCACAGTGCCTCGGACTTTCTAATAAAATTATTTGAAAATGTGCATATTTGAAAATTCGGGAATGAGAATCCAAAATCACTCGGGAATTTCAACTTCAAATTTTTACATCAACATATCTTCAAATCAGTTCTCAATTCAGTTTTTATTTTCAAATTTTCACATCACCAAATCTTCAAATCAGATTTATTTCTTCTTCTTAAACATCTCCAGCATCCTGTCTGTAACCACAAACCCGCCCACAACATTTAATGTTCCAAGGAGGATGGCAATAAAACCAAGAGAGAGTAACAGGAAATTATCAGGACGTGTATTCAATGTTACGATGATGGAGCCAATGATTACCACACCATGAATTGCATTCGCACCCGACATCAGTGGAGTATGAAGCACGGATGGAACCCGGCCGATCACTTCAATTCCTACAAATATGGACAGGATGATAATATATATCATCTCAATGTGCATGTGAATAAAGGCGAGGATATTTTCCATCAGCTTACAGGATAAAAACTTTTGATCAGGTTCTGCGAGGTAGCGAACATATCGCTGAGCAGGAAAAGATTTTCCTTCAGCTTATTGATAGTTGGATATTCGGCTTTCGGAGGAGTGTTATAGTTGTCGAACCATTCCAGCGTATCCTGTGCATAGGTGGACAGGCGTGAAAGGTAATCCTGGTAAATGAAAACATCCTCCTGCTCTCCACTCATCAAAGCAAAATTCCTTTTGATGTATTCCATTCTGTCAAGGAGATGGTTGATAAAAGTAGGGTCATTCAGATAACTTACATCTTCCCGGAGGATCGTATGGATATTCCCGAGGTACTCATTAAATTTTCTTTCTACTGGTGAATGCATAAACATGATTTAAGTGTTTACTGTTTTTGCAATGGAAGGATGAACGGCCTGTCCATTGTGTACGATGAGTGATCCCTTTGTTATTTCTTCGTCCATTTCCCACTTCATCCCGTCTTTCGTTGCGAGGTGGGTGAGGAAAGTGACAATATTTTTTGCGTAGAGTTCGCTGGCATTGAGTGGAAGCAGACTTGGAATGTTTGATTCACCGATGATGATGACGCCATATTTCTCCACAGTTTTATTCATTTCACTCAGGGGACAATTTCCTCCCTGTTCAACAGCCATGTCAACAATTACAGACCCGCGTTTCATTTTCTTTACCATGTCCTCAGTGATCAATACAGGTGCTTTCCTTCCGGGAATTAATGCGGTGGTGATTACCAGGTCAGCTTCGGAAACGTGTTTAGTAATGACTTCCTGTTGCTTCTTTAAAAATTCTTCGGAGACACCTTTCACATAACCTCCTTCAACTTTGATGGAAGAATCACCTTCAACGGTAATGAACTTGCCGCCCAATGATTCCACCTGCTCTTTTGTTTCCGGCCGTATGTCGCTTACTTCTACAATAGCGCCGAGACGTTTTGCTGTTGCAATGGCCTGGAGTCCGGCAACGCCAGCACCCATGATTACCACTTTCGCAGGTTTAATCGTCCCCGCTGCCGTCATCAGCAATGGAAATATTTTTCCCAGTGCAGCGGCACCAATAATTACAGCCTTATATCCGGCGAGATTTGCCTGTGAACTCAGCACATCCATTTTCTGTGCACGGGAAATCCGCGGAATCGCATCCATTGAAAATGCGCTGATGTTTTGCTTTACACAAGCTTCAACAACTAAAGGGTTGGTAGCAGCAAAGAGGAATGAAATCAATACCGATCCCTGTTTCATCCATCCGATCTCTTCCGGTGATGGCGCATTTACTTTCAGCAACACATCAGCAGAAGCATACACTTCTTTTTTATCGGAAATAATTTTCGCGCCCGCATCTATATAACCCGCGTCATCAAAATACGAACTGAGGCCGGCGTTGGATTCTATGATTACCTCAAATCCCAACTTAACAAGAGCTTTGACGCTTTCCGGCACAAGCGCAACACGCCTTTCCTTTTCTTTGGATTCTTTCGGAACTCCGATTTTCATGTCTTGTTTTCGCGTCTAAAATTTTAGCGGGGCAAAGAAAGGAATTCCAACGGACTCGGCAAATATGAACATGGGAGTTCTATTGAGAGAAATGAACAATTGAGGAGTCTTTTAACAGCGAGGCTGTCTTCATTGAGTCATTGAACTGCCAGGCAGCCGTAAGTGAGTCTATAGTTCATTCTTCAATAGACAAAAGTTGAATGGGAGTTCATTTCTAATTTGCTACCCATTTCAAAACGCTACAATCTCCCACTCTCCCTGTCTCCTATTCTCCCTTTCTTTCTTTCCTTCTCTGCTTACTATTCACATTATTAGGTTAATAATCCCTCCTGAAAAGGCTGACAAAACGCGGCGAAGCATTATCTTTACGCCCTATGATTAAGTTGACACAAACCAGTCTGGATAAGCTCACGGAACTCTTCACTTTGGCTGGCTACACAATCAGGCATGAAAAAGGCAATTTTAAGTCCGGAAGCTGTATGATTGAAGCCGGAAAGCTGATTGTACTGAATAAATTTTCGCCTGTTGAAACGCGCGTTACTTTTTTAATTGACGCACTCAAAAAAGTTCAGCCTGACGTCAGACTGCTTGATGACAGAAGAAAAGCATTTCTAAAGGAGGCATTGAATTTCCGAATTGAAGGCGATGTGGAAGAGAATGTTGAAGTAGCAACGAACGACACCAATTCACAGGAAGAAAATAGCTAGTTCTGTTTTTGAAATGGAAATGATTGGTGATAATTCCAGTAACAGTTTCCCAAAATGAAAATCACTTTTCTCGGCACCGGTACCTCTCAGGGCATTCCATTGATCGGCTGTGAATGTGCTGTCTGCAAAAGTGACAATCCCAAAGACAAACGGCTCCGAACTTCTATACTCGTTTCCAACGAAGGTAAAAATGTAGTCATTGATACCGGGCCGGATTTCCGCCAGCAAATGTTGCGGGAAAATGTGAAGACACTCGATGCAGTTGTTTTCACCCACGAACACAAAGATCATATTGCTGGCATGGACGATATCCGTGCATTTAATTATTTGCAGCAGCGCGACATGGATGTGTATGCAACACCTTCCGTTCAGGTAGCATTAAAGCGAGATTTTTTTTATGCTTTTAATAATTCACCTTACCCTGGCGTCCCGAGGGCTGTGATGCATACGATTGAATATGGAATTCCATTTCATTTGATCGGACTTGAATTTATTCCTTTCGAAGTGATGCATTACCAGTTGCCTGTCACTGCATTCAGAATCGGTTCCTTCAGTTACATCACCGACGCCAATTTTATTTCAGAAGAAGCAAAAAAAATTATCCGTGGATCAAAAATAATTGTGCTCAATGCACTCCGCAAAGAAAAACACGTCTCTCACTTTACCATTGATGAAGCCGTAGAACTGATGAAAGAGCTTGCTCCGGAACAGGGTTACTTCGTCCACATGAGCCACCAGGTCGGGAAACATGATGATCTCAATGATGAACTGCCGGGTTTCATAAGGCTGGCGTATGATGGGCTGGTGCTTGAAGTGGATTAAGTTAATTTTTCTTTGGGCGCATCCCCCTGCAGCATCCCTCCGGGCTTGCTTCAGGCGGTCGGGCTTTGCAGGGCTCCGCTTCGCTCCGGTGCTTCGCACTTTCACCCTTTCAATCCCTTGCGCGAGCAGCCGAAAAGGAATTACTTTACTATTGTAGAATCAAAAACTAAAAGTGTACTGCCATCCCAGCGTAAAATCATTTTCTGCACGCTGGTTGTTAAAGTCGTGTTGGATCATGTAATATAGTCCTAGAGCATGCTTCTTGTTGAAATCATAGTCACAGCCGAGGTAAAAACGTTCCCTGTCCCATAAATCATTTGCTTCAGCGAAACTCGGATTGCTAATCTGGAAACGAAATTCAGCAGCGAGATATGGCGTATATTTTTTGTATGAATAAGAGAGATCAAATTTATGCCGCATGTAACTTTCTATGTTTTTTCCTACATCACTTGAAAAATAATCGCGAACCTGTCCCTGGAAACGCACGCGGTATGTAACTGCCAGGTTGCGCAGCACTTTTTTCTTATAAGCGATGTCAAGATAGAGCCGGTGCCTGGTGCTGTAGTATTCTCCGTCCTGGTTTTTATTGTTGAAGCGGTACACAAGGGAAAATTTAAAAACCCTGTTCAGTTTGTAGGATACGCCCACGTTTGTAAAAAATAAATTCACCCGGCTCATGTTGTCGAACAAACGCAACTCTTCATCAACCCCGAGACTCCATTTTTTGGAAAGCTGTTTGTTTACGCTTACGGTGTTCCAGAGCCACGCGTCTTCCGGTAATTTTTGTCCGCTTAATAATTCCGAAGTCAGGAAAAGAAAAAGGAATAATATTTTATTCATTCTTAAATAAAGCCAGGGTTTCAATCCAAAAAAAGATAAGAATGCAATAGTCAGATTATTAGGTGAAATTCAGGTGAGCCATGAGGAATGCAAAGTAGGAAAAAAAAACTATTCTTTGTTTTCCATAATAAGTTGCAATGAATAGTATCCCAATTCATTTGCGCTTTTTTTAAACATGACTGAATTTCTGTCAACGGGTATTCCGCCAATCGTCCACCAGAAAAGATGTTCATTGTCGAGGTAGAGTTTCTCGTCTTTTTGAGATCCGTAACCGATAGCAGAAATGGTAGATTCTCCGTACACGAGTTTTCCTTTTTGAAAATACCAGTGCTTGGTCTTGTCCAAATTGTTTTCCCTGTAGAATACAATAACAAGCTTCAATTCCTTTCCATCGAAGTATGCATTCCTATACCCAAGACTGTCTCTAACTTTTTCAACTTTGTGATAAGCAGACATTTTTTTATCAATAAGCTCTTTCTGCTGATTGATTTCTTTTATCAACTCTTCGTCAGAAGAGAGATACACTCCATCCAGGAACTCATTTTGTGCAAAAGAGGGAAGAGTGCAAATCACAAGCAGAAACAATATGAAATGATACCTTTTCATCTCTTTTATTTAAAATGAATTAACCATTGATCTACCAGTTTTTGCTCCTCATTTCTCGCTACAAAATCAAGTGATGAATTTTCGTCCCAATCAGTTGCGTTTCCATCTTCATCCATCCTGATGCCGTGTGGTGTTTTATCTTTTGCAAGCAAAGTGACCTGGTACCTGCACAATCCGGATTTCATACTCACAAAAAGCAAGTCTAATGACCTTTTTTCATCAAGCATGTGATGTCTTGCGACATAGGTATTTCCAACAGAATCTTTATTTAAAATGGTAAAATCGGGACTAAAATTTCGCTTATCTTTTCTATCGGTAATTGCTTCATTGTAGTGAATCGTTCCATTTTTCATCAATGGTTTTGTAATCAATATACCGATTCGGGAACTTTCACAATGATAGGTTTGTGCAGACAATTTTAACCCACAAATGATACAGGCAAAAGCAAAGAAATTTTTTTTCATTCGGTCAGATGATTTTTTATTAATTAAATCACAAAGTATGCAGCAAAAATTAATTCATCGCATTGGCCGGAGGCTGTGTTGCCGGTACTACGTTTTGTATTGGCTTGGTTGACTTCAAAAATGCAAAAATTGCTTTCAACTCATCGTCAGTTAAGTTACGGTACATCTCCCAAGGCATCGGTGGAAGCAATGAACGACCTGATTCAATGCCTTTAAATTTACCATGCCTGATGGCAGTCATGAAATTACTTTCATCCCAGTTGCCAATGCCGGTAGGATCTGAAGTTAAATTGCCGGTATACGACACGCCCCATGGACCTATCCAGGCAGTGCGTGTTTGTGTAACAACCAAACCTTTCTTCTCCATTGCTTTCCTGTCTACATCAGGAATCGGCATATTGGCAGGATGTCCTGACAACAACAAGGAACTGTCAAGGACGGGGCCGGCAGGGGTCATTTTTTTCGGTGTGTGACATTCGCCGCATGCACAGATGGCCACGAGATGTTCGCCCCATTGTTCTTTACTTGCATATCCGCCATAATTAGGTATTGCAGCAGCCGTTTCTTTTGTTTCGACTGGCTTGTTGCTGTCTGACATACACGCTGAAAACAATACAACGACGGGAAGCAACAAAATCTTCGGGAGGAGCAACCTGGTTTTCATGCTAGCGGGTTTTAGGGTTAATTTTAAATGAAGATCTTTTTAATCCTGGTAGAGATTCCCAAAAGTAATGATCTTATATATGAATTCCAATCATGAGCTGGAATGGTTTCTTGAATCTTATGTCCTGATTCCTGTTTCTCATCTGCTGACTCCAAACAATAATTATCTTCGCGCCACATTTAAATAGCCCGGAGGGGGAAGTAAATAAATTAGAATATGTTCGAAAATTTAAGTGAAAAGCTCGACCGTGCATTCAAACTGATCAAAGGGCAAGGCAAGATCACGGAAATCAATGTAGCTGAATCGTTGAAAGAAGTGCGTAAAGCACTCCTGGATGCTGACGTCAACTTTAAAGTCGCCAAGCAATTTACAGATACTGTCAAGGAAAAAGCCCTCGGACAACAGGTTTTGACTGCCGTAAGTCCGGGTCAGTTGATGATCAAAATTGCCCACGACGAACTCGCTCAATTGATGGGTGGAGAAAAAGTTGATATCAATATCAGCAGCAACCCGAGTATCATATTAATGAGTGGCTTGCAAGGTTCAGGTAAGACAACCTTGTCCGGCAAGCTTGCTAATTTTCTGAAATCTAAAAAACAAAAGCTTCCCTTGCTGGTAGCGTGTGACGTGTACCGTCCCGCGGCGATTGACCAGTTGAAAGTATTGGGCGAACAAATCGGTGTGCCTGTTTACGCGGAACCAGAGAACAAAAATCCTGTTGAGATTGCGAAGAACGGTATTGCATTCGCCAAAGAGAACAATTGTAACCTGATCATCATTGATACTGCCGGTCGTCTTGCTATTGACGAAGAGATGATGAAGGAAATCGCTGCCATAAAGGACGCAGTGAAGCCGAATGAAATTTTATTCGTGGTAGATTCCATGACGGGGCAGGATGCAGTGAACACAGCCAAGGCATTCAATGATATTCTGAATTTTGACGGTGTGGTGCTTACCAAACTAGATGGTGATACACGTGGAGGAGCTGCGCTTTCAATCAAGAGTGTAGTGAACAAGCCGATCAAGTTTGTCGGAACGGGAGAGAAGCTCGATGCGATTGATATTTTTTACCCGGAACGGATGGCAGACCGCATCCTCGGAATGGGTGACATTGTTACACTCGTTGAGCGTGCGCAGGAGCAATACGATGAAGTGGAAGCAAAGCGTATCCAGAAAAAAATTGCGAAGGATCAGTTTAACTTCAATGATTTTCTCGGTCAGTTGCAGCAGATCAAGAAGATGGGGAATATGAAGGACCTGATGGGAATGATTCCCGGTGTTGGTAAAGCCATCAAGGATATTGATATCAGTAACGATGCATTTAAAAATATTGAAGCCATCATTCACAGTATGACTCATAAGGAGAGGGAAAATCCTGCTCTTATCAATGGCGACAGGCGGCAACGCATTGCAAAAGGAAGCGGTACCAATATCCAGGAAGTGAATAAACTCATGAAACAGTTTGACGAAATGCGCAAGATGATGAAGATGATGAGCAACAAGGATCAGATGAAGAGTATGATGAGGAGCATGCCGGGGATGAGAAAGTAATCTCAATGCTCGATTCACAATGCACAATGCACAATGAATACAGAATGAATGGAATATTAGTCGAAACCACAGATCATAGGGAGAACAAAAACAAGTAAGACAAAGAATGAAATTATATCTTTTCTTTTGTTTTGGAATTTTATCAGCTTCAGCCCAAACGCCAGTAACAGATAGCGATTCAACAGTTGTTTCAAAGACACTAACAGTCGAATATGCTCTTGGCATTTCACCTGCAGAAGACATGATAGATGGTTTTCCGAAAAAAAGTTTTGTCATTACAGATTTTCACTACACAACCACTTTAAAAGGTTCAGTGCCGACAAAAGGTACAGTCGAAAATTATATGGGGCTACATGGAGAGCATCAGCATCCATTTGAAATATTTAATCCCAAACCAGGCATGGTAATTCGAATAGATCACATTCATGTAATAAGGAAACCGGGAGGCAAAGGCGAAATAGACATTCCTGCAATCCTCGAATTTTTTATAACTGAGTAGTATTACATTTTACATAATTACCTCATCATTTCGTCACTTAATCACTTATTCACCAGTCACCAATTCCCCATGTCCATTCTCCTTGACGGAAAAAAACTTTCTGCTGAAATAAAACTTGAAATTGCGGCTGAGGTTGTTGCGATGAAGCAAGCCGGGAAAAGGACGCCTCACCTGGCAGCAATACTCGTTGGGAACAATGGTGCCAGTGAAACTTATGTAGTCAGCAAGGCAAAGAATTGTGCTGAAGTTGGGTTTAATTCTTCGCTGATCAGGCTCGACGAAAGTGTGTCTGAACAAGAATTACTTGCGAAGATCAGTGAGTTAAACAACAATGCTGACATTGATGGTTTCATTGTTCAGTTGCCATTGCCCAAACATATTTCTGTTCAGAAAATTACTGAAGCAATTGATCCGAAAAAAGATGTGGATGGTTTTCATCCTGTCAATGCCGGTTTGTTATTGCAGAATCTTCCCTGTTTTATTCCCGCAACTCCTTTTGGAATACTGATGATGATGGAGCGGTATAAAATTGAAACTTCCGGGAAAAATTGTGTCATCATTGGCAGAAGTAACATTGTTGGAATGCCGATGAGTGTGTTGATGTCCAGGAATGGTTACCCGGGAAACAGCACGGTAACGCTTTGCCACAGCAAGACAAAAAATCTTGCTGAGGTTGTACGATCGGCCGATATTGTGATTGCAGCATTGGGCTCACCAAAATTTGTAAAAGCCGATATGGTGAAGGAAGGCGCCGTTGTAATTGATGTTGGAATTACACGCGTGGAATCCAAGGAAACAAAAAGTGGATATAAAATCTCTGGTGATGTGGATTTTGAAAATGTTTTTGCGAAGTGCAGTTACATTACGCCGGTACCGGGGGGAGTAGGATTGATGACGATTGTGGGGTTGCTGAAGAATACATTGGCGGCGGGGAAAGTTCGTAGAATTTAGTTCGTAGTAGGTAGTTACAGCCGCGAAAGTTCGTAGAAATAAGTTTGTAGTTGGTAGAAACAGCCGCGAAAGTTGATAAAAACATGTTTGTAGTAGGTAGTTACGGCCGGGAAAGTTGGTAGTAAATAGTTTATAGAAGCATCACAAACTAAATGGAAGCACATTTTCAATTTGAAGAATTAATAGTTTATCAAAAAACTCTTTTGTTTATAGATAGAGTTTATGAAGTGACAGCCAAATTTCCTCAAGTAGAATTATATTCTCTGACTTCTCAATTTAAGAGAGCCGCAAATTCAATTGCATTAAATATCGGTGAGGGATCCGGAGGAACAAAAAAAGAATTTGCACATTTCCTTAGGATTGCATTTCGGTCGCTAAGGGAATGTGTAGTCTGCATTCAGATTGCACATATGAGAAAATATATTGATACATCAATAAGAGAAGAATTAAGAAATATCCTTGCTGAAATTTCAAAAATGCTATCTGGATTAACTAAATCATTAAGTGTGTGATTGATTTTTACGAACCTCAACTACAATCTACGAACTAAATTCTACGAACTTGATTTCTTTCCCATTTATGGAAAACTACTTCACCATCCAGGGTGAAGGCTTCAACACCGGCAAGGCATGCTACTTCATTCGCCTTGGTGGTTGTGATGTTGGTTGTGTCTGGTGTGATGTAAAAG
>JBDTTM010000068.1:0-12802 GCA_039930605.1 Bacteroidota bacterium | reverse complement strand
GCAAAAAAACCTGCCGCTAAAAAACCTGCACCAAGAAGAATGGTTGAATCGAAAAAGCCTGTAATGATTGAGGAATCTGAAACAATTATAGAAGCACCACCACCACAGGACATGGATTTGGATCTTGATTCTGATGATGGCATGGACCCTATGCCTCTTGATGATCTGAAAGACATGGATGACACATCTCCTGCAAATGAGATGGATGATGATGACGACTATTAATAAATAGAAAAATAAAATTGAAAGAGCGATCAGAAATGGTTGCTCTTTTTTTTGCTGTTCTAAAAATAAAAATAAATCCTGCTGCGGATTTTATCTTCCTGCTTCTCATCAGATGAAGTTGGAATAGTATGATCAGGGTTTACTGTAATTTCAATATCACTCACAGCTGGCGCTTTGGAGTGCACAATAAATTTCACCGAATACCTCTTACTGAAAATCGAGTCTCTTCTCTGTGCAGTAATAAGAAATTCATTGGAGTTAACCTCAATATGGAGGTAACTTCTTTCCTTTAAAAATGATTGCAAGGCCTTAAATACCTCGTCTCTCGAAGTAAAAATTGAACATATTACCATATCCCCATTTCAACGGGTGTACCGAACAACTATGAGTAAGAAAACCTTCGGTTTATTGAAGAACAGAATGCATTTCCTTTTATACCGGACTCATCATTTACTTTAATTTGCAGGCCAAAGCAATGATTCGATATTTCCCGAAACCATTAATTAATAAATTAACACTACTATTTAATAAAAAAATCCCCGCCGCGAAATTACTAAACCTTTCCTGATGACAAAATGATTCCATTGTTAAGCGCACCATACGTGCAGGTTCAATTCTACACTTATATTTGCAGCCCTTACATTCAGCTAATAAAACTATGAAGATTTCCTATAACTGGCTTAAGCAGTATTTGCCTGTTGAACTTGAAGCGACTCATGTTGCGCGATTGTTAACAGACTGTGGTCTGGAAGTGGAAGCAATTGAAAGTTTCCAATCAGTGAAGGGCGGCCTGGAGGGTATCGTAATCGGTGAAGTGAAGACCTGTGCAAAACATCCGAATGCTGATAAGTTAAGTGTGACTACTGTTGATGTTGGTGGTGAAAATTTATTACATATTGTGTGTGGTGCGCCGAATGTAGCTGCCGGTCAGAAGGTAGTGGTGGCAGTGCCTGGAACAAAGTTATTTCCATTAGAAGGCGAACCATTTGAAATTAAGAAGTCAAAAATCCGTGGAGAAGTATCTGAGGGAATGATATGTGCAGAAGACGAAATAGGATTGGGAAAATCTCATGAAGGGATTATTGTTTTACCTCCTGATACAAAAGTTGGAACAACAGCGAAAACCTACTTTGGCATTGAAGAAGATACCATTTTTGAAATCGGGTTGACACCAAACCGTGCAGATGCAGCATCGCATATTGGAGTTGCGCGGGATCTTGCAGCGGTCCTGAAAGCCAGTCGGCAGCCGACAGTTGACAGCCGACAGTCAACGGCCAACAGCCTACAGTCTACAGTCAACATTCACGAGGCAGTTCAAGTTGTTTATCCATCTGTTGCAAATTTCAAAGTTGACAACAATGACCTGGAAATTATCGTTGAAGTAAAGGATAATACAGCTTGTCCACGTTACTCAGGCGTGACTGTAAGCGGGATAACGGTGAAAGATTCTCCGCAATGGCTGAAAAATAAATTGCTGGCTATTGACGTTCACCCCATCAACAATATTGTAGATGTAACAAATTATGTTTTGCATGAATGTGGTCAGCCGTTGCATGCTTTCGATGCTGATGCAATCGCAGAAAAAAAAATAGTCGTCCGGAATGCAAACGCCGGCGAAAAGTTTGTCACACTTGATGGCATTGAACGGACTTTGACAAATTCCAACCTGATGATTTGCAATTCATCAGATGCGATGTGTATTGCCGGTGTATTTGGGGGAATAAAATCAGGAATCAGTGAAAAGACTTCTAATATATTTATTGAGAGTGCATATTTTAATCCCGCGTCCATTCGTAAAACATCGAAGCAGCATGGTTTAAAAACTGATGCTTCATTCCGTTTTGAACGTGGCACAGATCCGGAAGCAACATTGTATGCATTGAAGCGTGCGGCCATACTGATTAAAGAAATTGCCGGTGGCAATATCTCAAGCGAAATTGTGGATGTATATCCCGAAAAGATTTTGGCCAAACAGGTGGAGTACAATTTCAAAAGCGCTACTTCTCTTATCGGCAAAGAAATCAGCAAAATGGAGCTGAAGAATATTCTTACTTCATTGAACATTGCTGTTCAACATGAGAATGATGATTCACTTCAGCTTGAAATACCAACATATAAAGTAGATGTTACACGCGAAGCTGACGTAGTTGAAGAAGTGCTGCGTATTTACGGATATAATAATGTAGAAGTTCCCAAAAAGCTTTCAGCTGCACTTTCTTACTTCCCCATGCATGATGCAGATGCCATGCAGGATAAGATCAGTGAATACCTTGGCAGCAGTGGATTTTACGAAATGATGAATAATACGCTTAGCAAGCAACAGTATGTGGAGTTGAGTGGAACTGAAGATACAGTTGTTAAAATATTAAATCCGCTCAGCCAGGATTTGAGCGTGATGCGGCAATCGATGCTTTACAGCGGACTTGAAGCGATTGAATATAACAGCAACAGGCAGCATGCTGATTTGAAGTTTTTTGAATTCGGAACGATTTATAATAAAACAGAAAAGGGATATGCTGAACAACAGCGCCTTTCTCTTTTCGTGACAGGCAGAAAAGCAGCGGAGTCGTGGACAGGAGATAAATCAGAAGTAAATTTCTTCTACCTGAAGAACTTTGTACAACATGTGCTTAGTCGCATCGGTGTTGATCTTTCAAAACTGAAAGAAGAGGCTGCATCAAGCGCACTCGCCTATGGTATTTCATGGAAGCTGAATGAAAAGGAATTGGTGACACTGGGGGCGGTTTCAAAGAAGAACTTAAAGCCGTTTGGGATCACAGCGGAAGTTTTTCATGCTGACTTCAACTGGAAAGCTTTGCTGAAAAGTGCTGCATCAAATAAGGTGCGATATACTGAAGTCTCGAAATTTCCGCAGGTGAAACGTGATTTGAGTATGATCATCAGTGCTGATGTTTCTTATGCACAGATACGAGACATTGCATTCCGTACAGAAAAAAATCTTTTGAAGGACATCAACCTGTTTGATGTATATGCCGGCGATAAAATCGAAGCCGGAAAAAAATCTTATGCTGTCTCTTTTATTTTGCTTGATGAACGGCAAACGCTCACTGACAAGACAATTGAGAAGGTGATGAGCAGGTTGATGGAGGTGTTGGAGAAGGAAGTTGGGGCGGTTATCCGGAGATAGAGCTAGTTAAGTGTTGATTCCTTAAACACATAGGATCATAGGAAGCTAAGAAAACATAGAAAACAAAAGGCATTGAATTAATTATTATTTTTCAGGGAGTGCCCGAAACAAATCATTTACAAATGTGCGTTGACCTTCTCTGAAGAGATTCAGGCAATTGAAATTAATTATTATACCCTTAGGCACCTTAAGCAAATTCATGTACGTTAATAGTTTTGCTTCATGAATTGGTGCAATAGATTCTATTGATTTAAATTCGACTGCAATCAGATCTTCGGCCATCAAATCACAGCGAAGTTCCGTTTCTAAACCTTCACCTTTGTAGTCAAGAGAAACGACTTGCTCCGATGTATATTTTATATGTCGTAAAAAAAGTTCACGCTTCATACATTTATGATATACACTTTCAAGAAGTCCCGGCCCCAGTGATTTATGTACTTCAATTGCAGCACCAATGATTTGGTAAGTTAGTTCATCAAGAATTTTTTTCGTAGTCATTATGAAAGCGTAAGGTCAATTGAAATCTATGTTGTATTTCTATGATCCTATGTGTTTAATTTTTTACTATTCTCACAAAACTACACCAGATGAATTCAATCAGAAACCAATAAATTAGAATATTAATTCGGCTTCAGTTTTTCTCCAAAAAAATTCAAGATGTTAGTTACGATCTATAAAATTGTAGTTAATTACCAGCAATTGTTTACATTTTTTTTTATTTGTCATTAAACATACAGAGTCCGGATGCATCTTACTGATCTCTTGGTAAGGCACTTTTAGGTATATCGGCCTGGACTATTTTTTTCTATTGACGAAATCAATTTCAACAATCATCCAATCAAATGAACAGACGACAACTATTTAAACTTGAACTGTCGGAAGACAACGACAGTCCCGTTTTACAATCTTCTACCGGATTGACGCCATATGGCGGTTCATGGACAATTGCAGAGGTGAAGCACCTGCTTCGAAGAACTATGTTCGGAGCTACAAAAGCAGACGTCAATTATTTTTTATCTGCCGGCCTTTCGCAAACGATTGCAGAACTCCTGTCTGCTCCCGTAGCTCCTGCTCCCCCACTCTATGTATATACGAGCAATTACAATGACCCTGACGTTGCTTTTGGCGACACATGGATAACAGCACCTGTGAATCCATTGGCGAATACACTCCGTATCAAATCTTATAGAGGCTGGTGGGCAAACCAATTGCTTACACAAAACAGGAGTATCCAGGAAAAAATGGTGCTTTTCTGGCATAACCACTTTGCAACGGAGACGGCAGGCGTAAATGATGCACGATATTGCTACCTGCACAATACCCTGCTTCGACAATTTGCACTCGGAAATTTCAAAGACCTGACTCGTGCTATCACACTTGATCCGGCGATGTTAAAATACCTGAATGGATATCTGAATTCAGAAAATGCACCTGATGAAAATTATGGAAGGGAATTGCAGGAACTTTTCACCGTGGGGAAAGACGAAAATGGAATTCCATATTATTCTGAAGATGATGTGCAGAATGCAGCAAAAGTGCTGACTGGGTATCGCATCAATGCCACAACCATCAGTTCTTATTTTGACTCTAACCGGCACAACGCAACAAATAAAATCTTCTCTGCCTTTTATAACAATACCGTCATCACCGGACAATCGGGCAGTGCAGGCGCAAATGAACTCGATGATTTGCTAGACATGATTTTCGGTACGCAGCAGGTTGCTGTTTTTATCTGCCGGAAAATCTACCGCTACTTTATGTATTACATTATTGACGCGCAGATTGAAGCAGATGTGATTCAACCGCTGGCGAATATTTTCAGAACAAACAATTATGAAATCGCACCTGTCATCGAGGCCCTGTTAAGCAGCGAACATTTCTTTGACGCAGCAAACAGCGGGTCACTCATCAAAACTCCGCTCGATTTTACAGTGGCGCTTTGCCGCGATTTTAGTGTAACATTTCCTGATAACACATTGTTGGAAGACCAATATTTCCTCTGGAATAAAATTCATTCGCAAGCGGGAACAATGGGCCAAATGCTTGGTGATCCTCCTAATGTTGCGGGTTGGCCTGCCTATTACCAGGAACCATCTTTTCATGAATTGTGGATCAACTCAAGCACACTTCCTTCGAGAAATTCATTCAGCGATAAGATGGCTCATAGCGGATATGCATCAACCAATAGCCTTATCATTATTGATTTTGTACTCTATACAACAACGCTTGATGCACCCGATGACCCGGGAATGCTGATCCAGGAAGTGATCGACAGGCATTTGAGTACAGATGTTTCGCAAACCATCAAAGACTATTTGAAATCATTCCTGCTCTCAGGACAGATTTCAGATTCCTATTGGACGAGCGCGTGGAACGATTATATCGGTGATCCCAATGATATGGGCTATTATCAAATTGTGCAGTCGAGGTTGGAAGACATGTATAAATACCTGATGGATCTTCCGGAATACCAGCTTTCTTGAAAAAATAATTTAGAAACAAATGGAAAGAAGAAAATTTATTTCCCGGTTAGGGCAGGCAACAATTCTACCGGCATTGGTAAATGGGATGTCCTTTCGCGCATTCAGCGTTTCGCCCTTGCTGCAGGCATTATCTTCTTCGTCGAATGAGGACCATGTTTTAATACTTGTCCAATTGAACGGAGGGAATGACGGACTGAATACAGTTATTCCATTGGATCAATATTCCAACCTGGCAGCAGCAAGGAGCAATATCCTGGTCCCTGATAACTTAGTACTCTCACTCAATGGATATCTCGCCACAGGTTTGCATCCGGCCATGACAGGGATGCAACAGCAATTCAACAATGGAAAAATTTCTATCGTGCAAGGCGTAAGCTATCCATCTCCAAATTTTTCACACTTCAGGGCAACTGACATCTGGATGACGGCATCAGACAGCGGACAAACGCTCAACTCCGGATGGACAGGACGGTATCTCAATTATGAATATCCGAATTATCCGGCAGGATATCCAAACACAACAATGCCAGATCCACTTGCGTTGCAGATTGGAAATACGCAGTCATTGGCGTTGCAAGGCCCCTCAGTGAATATGGGAATGACTATCAGTGATCCTGATAATTTTTATAACCTTGTAAATGGAATCCAGGATGTCGCGCCTAATAATAATTATGGGCATGAGTTGACTTATATCAGGCAGGTAGCACAACAGAGCATGGCATATACTTCCGTGATTACGGCGGCTGCAAACAACGTAACCCAGCAATCAGCGGCATGGCCAACTTCAGGAACCAACTCACTTGCCGATCAGCTAAAAATAGTTTCACAACTGATTGCAGGCGGATTGAAAACAAAAATTTACCTCGTGAACCTGGGAGGATTTGATACGCATTCTGCTCAAACAGATTCAGGAAATAATACGACAGGAAGGCATGCAGATTTGCTTGCAAAAGTTTCTGAAGCTGTCAATGCTTTTATGACTGACTGTGCGTTTCTCGGAACTGCTGATCGCGTTGTCGGAATGACTTTTTCAGAGTTCGGCCGCAGAATAATTTCTAACGGAAGTACAGGAACCGATCACGGAGCAGGCGCTCCGATGTTCTTATTCGGCAACAAAGTGCAAAGTGGAATACTCGGAACAAATCCAATTATCCCTTCCAATGCAACGGTGGACGACAATGTCGCCATGCAATATGATTTCCGCTCTGTGTATGCTACCTTATTGAATCAATGGTTGTGTGTTCCTGCATCTGACCTGAACCAGATCATGCTGCAGAATTTTCAGCAGCTTCCGATCATACAGGCAAATGCGTGCACAGTTGGAATTCATGAAATCAATGCAGCGGCAGGTCAAAGCCTGGTTTCCTGTTATCCGAATCCATTTACCGAAAGGACAACGATCACTTTCAATTCACAAGGTGGACATACGGCTGTGCAGGTTTTTAATGCCGAAGGACAACTGGTAAAAACGCTGGCCAATGGTGACTTCAAGGCAGGAACATACAAAGTGGATTATGAAAATGAAAACAGGGCAAGTGGGTTGTATTACCTCCGTTTACAAAATGAGTCGTTGCAACAGGTGAAGAATATGGAAGTGGTGAAGTGAAGTAGGAAGTCGGTAGCGGAAGCAAGGAGTAAAATCAGAAGGCAAAAGTCACAAGAACAGCCGATGCACGATTCACAATTCACTGACGATAACAATTGGAAAGTCAAGTTATAAGTATTGTGAAGGCGAGTCACGAACAAAAAGCCGAAAATTCTTTTGATGATTTTTGTGTGTAGAAAAATGCTCGGTATTGATACTTAGAAACTCAAATGTATGTGATTGAAATTGACACACCCCCTTCCCCCTCTCGCCTGCACACAGGCTTTCACCCAGAGGGGGTTGGAAAAGACGTTTCACTCGCGTACAATCTTATCAGTAAAAATTTTCGTTTCGTTTTGTCGAATCAAAAAGGCTAGAGTCTAAACCATGTGATCTCATAAGTATATTAATAGCTGATCCGCTGATTGACACCCCCTTCCCCTTCGCCCAGGCGAATCTGCCTAAGGCACGACTCTCGCCTGCACTGAGGCTTTCACCCAGAAGGGGTTGAGCAATCCGTTTCACTCGCGCACAATCTTCTTCGTGAAAATTCCGGTTTCGGTTTGCAGACTTAACAAATAAATTCCTTGTGGGAAAGAAGATAGATCGAGTGTTTGGTCTTCCAAAACGATATTTTTTCGGAAAATAACCTCTCCGAGTGTATTTAAAATAGAGAGTAATCCCTGTTGTTTCAGTGATGCAGGGAAATGTAAAAAGAGTTTGTCAGCAATTGGGTTCGGAGAAACCTGAAAAATATTTTCGGAAAGGATTTCATTTACGGCGACATCAAAGGTTACAATTATCGTATCTGTTACAGCACATCCCATTGCATCAGTAACGGTAACGGTTATTGTATCCGGACACAATGATCCGACTGATTGAGTCGTTTCACCGGTGCTCCACAAATATGAATAAGGAGGTGTTCCGCCGGATGGATTTAACATCTCAACTCCATCGCAACAGGAAGAACAGGAGGCTTCAGTTCCCGATGCACCAAAAATGAGTTCGGGTGGTTCAATGATGTTTACTTTTGCTTCTGCAGTACATAAATTGATGTCTATTACAGTTCCAGTATATACACCCGCAGGCAATCCGGTTATTGTAGAAGTTGTTTGTCCGTCAGGCGACCAGGAATAGCTGTATGGCGGCAACCCTCCGCTTCCTGTTAAAGTTGCCATCCCTGTGCTGTCTCCAAAGCAAATGACATTTGATTGAGAAGCCGTTGCCCCAACAGCACATAAGGAACTGCTTACGTTGAAATTGTCGAAATAAAAACTTACTGCGTTGCTCGTGGTGTATTTGCATGCTACGCCAAACCATGATGAATTGATATAGGTGAGATCGGTAGCCGATGCTTCGAGCACATAATTCGTTCCTCCAAGTGTATCCACAAAAAGTTGCCAATACCCCGTAGAATCACGAGCTACTTTTACTCCAAGATAGAATGGTGCCGCTATCTGGCCATTGATGCCACGGCACAGGGAAGTTAATACTGTATCATCCTGCCTGAAGAGTTCGACGGCATCAAGTGAAAGGGCTTCACCAAACTGAAGAAAATATCCATGCAATCCGTTATTTAAATTTGCGGAATCAGAGGTGAGGTAAACCCTTGCATTGTTATTTGCAGAGGGTGGAAAACCAAGGTGGATGTAAAAACTCCACTGAATGTTATTGAGTGAAGCCAGTGGTGTTGTGGTAGAAAGATACGACCTTCCTGCAACAGTATCTTTGGTTTGAAGCCTGTGGGAGACATTTACTTTAAAGCGTGCAGTATCTCCGGTCCAGGTTGGATTAACGGTATAATTTCCATCGCTGAATGGATCATAGAATTGCGCTGATACCGGAATTGCCAGGTTCATTAGCGAATACAAAATAACAATGAAGGTGAAACTCGCGTAAGTATTTTTCATTTGAGGTAATGCCGGGCTGAAATTTTATACTACAAATGTATGCATGCAGAATGGATAATTTACATACCACGGACATATGAAAGAAATTCGCATTCTACCACCTGGTCATATTTAATGATTTTATGAATTTACGCTAGAAGATACCAGGCAAAGGGTTCGATGAAAAAATAAATTCTGAAAAATTGATTGAACTGTAATACACGTTTGCACATCATTAATTACAGCAATTCAGTTTCAGGCTTCCTCTTTTTCCGATTTCTTTGCCTCCCCATTCTTATGATAGGTAACATCGAGCGGTTTCTTCACTTTTTCTTTCATCAACGCATTATTGATTACATCAATCATGTCGGTCACGTAATGGAAGCGAAGATCTTTTATGTAGTCTTTCTTTATTTCTAAAATATCTTTCTTGTTGTCAGCACAAAGGATGATGTCCTTGATACCGGCACGTTTTGCTGCCAGGATTTTTTCTTTGATACCGCCAACAGGTAATACTTTTCCACGTAAGGTAATTTCACCGGTCATGGCTAGATGCTCTTTCACTTTGCGTTGCGTAAATGCAGATGCCAAAGCAGTAAGCATTGTAACACCTGCAGAAGGACCATCTTTCGGAGTGGCGCCTTCAGGAACGTGAATGTGTACATCCCATTGGTCGAGTACTCGCGGGTCAATATTCAATTCTCCGCAATGTGCTTTCAGGTATGCCATGGCAATGACGGCAGATTCTTTCATCACCTCACCGAGGTTTCCTGTTAAGGTAAGTTTGCCCTTGCCTTTGCTTATGCTGACTTCTATAAAAAGTATGTCGCCACCAACACTTGTCCAGGCGAGACCTGTAACCACACCGGCAACATCATTCTTCAATACTTTATCTTTTTGAAAAATCGGTGCACCCAGAATTTTATTGATTGCTTCTTCGTTAACTACGGTATCATATTCCTCTTCCATTGCAACGCTCTTGGCAATACCACGAATCAGTGATGCGATCTTTTTCTCGAGTCCTCGCACACCGCTTTCTCGTGTGTATTGCTCGATCAGCAATTCAATCATTTTCGGTGAAAGTTTTACCTGGTCTTTTTTCAATCCATGCGCTTCCAGTTGTTTGGGAACCAAATGTCGCACAGCAATCTGAATTTTTTCTTCCACTGTATAGCCATTGATTTCAATGATCTCCAGGCGGTCAAGCAATGCAGGTTGGATTGAACTCAACGAATTTGCAGTCGCGATGAACAACACATTGCTGAGATCGAAATCAATCTCCACATAGTTATCATAGAATGTGTTGTTTTGTTCCGGATCGAGCACCTCCAACAAGGCACTGGAAGGATCACCATGAAAATCATTTCCGAGCTTGTCAATTTCATCGAGCACAAAAACAGGATTTGCGCTCTTCGCTTTTTTCAGGTTCTGAATAATCCGTCCGGGCATTGCGCCGATGTATGTCTTGCGGTGACCGCGGATTTCTGCTTCATCACGTAATCCTCCCAAAGACATCCGCACATATTTTCTGCCCAATGCACGTGCAATGGATTTTCCAAGAGAAGTTTTTCCAACTCCAGGAGGTCCATACAAACACATGATCGGAGATTTCATGTCGCGTTTCAGTTTCAACACAGCAAGGTATTCAAGAATGCGGGCTTTTACTTTCTCCAGGCCCCAGTGATCTTTTTCCAAAACCTTCTGCGCAAATTTGAGATCGAAATTGTCATTTGTAAATTCATTCCACGGAAGATCAAGCAATACCTCCAGGTAGTTGATCACCACAGAATATTCAGCCGAAGCAGGATTCATCCGCATGATGCGGTCGCACTCCTTGTTAAATGTATCGGCAACTTCTTTACTCCACTTTTTTGCTTTTGCCCGCTCGCGCAATTCAGCAACTTCCCTTTCAGGAGTTTGTCCACCCAATTCTTCCTGGATGGTTTTCAATTGCTGATTCAGGAAAAATTCGCGCTGCTGTTTATCTATGTCCGTCTTGACTTTATTCTGAATCTGGTTTTTCAATTCCAGCATCTGAAGTTCTTTGGTTAGGTGTTCAAGGACCCGGGTTGACCGTTCCCGCAGATCATCAATCTCTAGCAACGTTTGTTTCTTCACTACATCCAGGTTCATGTTGGACGAAATGAAATTGATCAGGAAAGAATTGCTTTCAATATTCCGGATTGCAAAAGCAGCATCACTTGGTATATTCGGACTGTGCTGAATGATCTGCAAAGCCAGGTCCTTCATGCTTTGTACCGTTGCATCAAACTCCTTATCTCCTTTTGCAGGAATGTTCTCAGTAATCGCCGCAACAGTAGCTTTGATATAAGGTTCCGTCTGAATTAATTCTTTCAACTCAAAACGCTTTTTACCCTGGATGATGATGGTGGTATTTCCATCAGGCATGCGAAGCATTTTCAATACATGGGCAACGGTTCCGATTTTATTAAGGTCTTCAAACCTGGGATCTTCAATATTGGTATCCTTCTGAGAAACCACACCGATAATCTTATCACCCTTGTAAGCATCTTTTATCAGGTTGATGGATTTATCGCGCCCGACGGTTATCGGAATTACAACACCAGGAAATAAAACGGTATTGCGGAGTGGTAATATGGAAAGTGTAGACGGGATTTTCTGTGCCTGCATGCTTTCTTCGTCCTCCGTTGTAAGCAGGGGAATAAATTCTGTGTCGTCATCAATTACATTGCTGAGTTCAACGCGTGGAAATTTAACTTCGTCATCGTTCATATTGTCTGACAGGTTTATTTAAGTAGTAAAATTGTTGGTAAAAGTACGATTTGCCAGTCGAATACCATACCTCGGGAGTTGGAGTGGACTTATTGTCAGGGAATGATAACGAGGTAATTTGTTGACTGGTTATTTAGTTGATTGGTTAACAGCCTTATTACTCCTATTTAAACTTGATCTCCGGCTTTAAACATATTCAAGCCTTTACCCCGGCCCTAAAGGGAGAAAAACCTCACACTGAATTGAGTTGCATACATTCATTTTCATTTCCGGCCAAGGACATATTCCAATCGTGAATTCATAGATCCCCAGTCGAAATTATTGCGAACGAACCGGAAGGCATTATCTGCAATTTTATTGTAAAGCACCTCGTCTTTCAAAAGATGAAGTATTTTTTCTACATAAACCTCGGGCTTGTCGGCGATTAAAAGGCAATCATCAACAGGAGCATGAATGGCATTGTTGGCCTGTGAAGAAACGATGCAAGGAATTTTCATTGCCATGGCCTGTAAAATTTTATTCTGCAAACCAATGCTGATGAGCATGGGGGCGAGGTGGATCCTGGATTCAGCAAATGGCTCGCGAATGTCATCAACCCATCCTGTTACTTTTATTGATTCGCTTTGCAGTTTCATCACTTCCTTCGAAGGATTTGCACCGGCGATCACAAGTTTCGCATCCGGTTTTTTCAACTTCAACAGCGGCATTATTTTCTCAA
>JBDTTM010000067.1:0-12805 GCA_039930605.1 Bacteroidota bacterium | reverse complement strand
AAAAGAAATGGCAACCAGAAAAGAAATAAAAATCAAATCCAACTTCACGAAGATCATTATCTCGCTTGCTTCTCCGGAGCATATCCTGGAACAAAGCAGTGGTGAAGTGCTGAAACCTGAAACCATTAATTACCGGACATACAAGCCTGAGCGTGACGGATTATTCTGTGAGCGCATATTCGGCCCGGTAAAAGATTGGGAATGTCATTGCGGAAAATACAAACGTATACGCTATAAAGGAATCGTTTGCGATCGTTGCGGTGTAGAAGTTACAGAAAAGAAGGTGCGCAGGGAACGGATGGGTCATATTCAATTGACCGTGCCTGTTGCTCACATCTGGTATTTCCGTTCATTGCCGAATAAAATCGGTTACCTCCTCGGACTTCCGACGAAGAAGCTCGATATGATTATTTATTACGAGCGTTATGTCGTTATCAATGCAGGGGTGAAGGGGGCAGATGGAGTTAATTACCTGGACTTCTTAACTGAAGACGAGTATCTCCAGATTCTTGACACGCTTCCGAAAGACAACCAACACCTTGACGACAGCGATCCGAATAAGTTCATTGCACAAATGGGCGCAGAAGCATTGTACAATTTGCTTGCGCGATTAAAGCTAGATGAACTTTCGTTTTCTCTGCGTCACCAGGCAAATAATGAAACATCTCAGCAACGGAAGAATGAAGCTTTGAAACGCTTAAGTGTTGTTGAAGCATTCCGTTCTGCAAACCTGAATATCGAAAACCGTCCTGAATGGATGATCGTGAAAGTGGTTCCGGTGATTCCACCAGAATTGCGTCCGCTTGTACCCCTGGATGGTGGCCGGTTTGCGACTTCCGATCTGAATGATTTATACAGACGCGTGATCATCCGTAACAACCGTTTGAAACGCCTGCTTGAAATCAAGGCTCCTGATGTAATTCTCCGAAATGAGAAACGTATGTTGCAGGAAGCTGTGGATTCACTTTTCGATAATTCAAGAAAAGTAAATGCAGTGAAGACAGAAAGCAACCGTGCGTTGAAATCACTTTCTGATTCATTGAAGGGAAAACAAGGACGGTTCCGTCAGAACCTCCTCGGTAAACGTGTTGACTATTCAGCCCGTTCCGTAATTGTCGTTGGACCTGATCTGAAATTGCATGAGTGCGGTCTTCCGAAAGATATGGCTGCTGAACTTTTCAAACCGTTTATCATCCGTAAGATGATTGAGCGTGGTGTTGTGAAGACAGTAAAGAGTGCCAAGAAAATTGTTGACCGTAAAGACCCACTCGTTTGGGATATCCTGGAAAATGTGTTGAAAGGACATCCGGTTCTCCTCAACCGCGCACCAACCCTTCACAGGTTAGGTATCCAGGCTTTCCAGCCGAAGTTGGTGGAAGGAAAAGCAATCCAGCTGCATCCACTTGTATGTACTGCCTTCAACGCTGACTTTGACGGTGACCAGATGGCTGTGCACGTTCCGCTGGGACATGCTGCAGTATTAGAAGCACAAACGCTGATGCTTGCATCACACAACATTTTGAATCCTGCCAATGGCGCACCGATTACCGTTCCTTCACAGGACATGGTACTTGGTCTATACTATACTACAAAAGGTAGAAAGACCGAAGGCAAAGTAAAGGTGAAAGGACAAGGCTCAACTTTTTATTCTCCGGAAGAAGTGCTTATTGCATTTAATGAAGGTCGGATTGATTTGCATGCCTGGATCAAAGTAAAAATTGACAATGCTGTTGAAGAAGAGAAGCTCGTGAACAAAGTCATTGAAACGACTGTTGGACGTGTCCTCTTCAACCAGGTTGTGCCGAAGGAAAACGGGTACATCAATGAGTTGCTGACGAAGAAATCACTTCGTGACATCATTGGAGAAGTGCTGAAGAAATGCGGTATTGCCAAGACAGCCAAGTTCCTTGATGAAATTAAAGAACTCGGATTCAACATGGCTTTCAAAGGCGGACTGTCATTCAATCTTGAAGACGTACAGGTTCCTCCTGCAAAAGCTGAACTCGTTGAAAAGGCAAATAAAGAAGTGGAAGAAGTGTTGGGTAACTACAACATGGGTTTCATCACCTATAACGAACGTTACAACCAGATCATTGACATCTGGACCCGCACCAATTCCCGCATTACAGATACTCTGATGAAACAAATCAGCACTGACAAGCAAGGATTTAATTCCATCTATATGATGCTTGACAGTGGTGCGCGTGGTTCGAAAGAGCAGATTCGTCAGCTTGGCGGAATGCGCGGACTGATGGCGAAACCGCAGAAGAGTGGAAGCAGTGGAGGAGAAATTATCGAGAACCCGATCTTATCAAACTTCAAAGAAGGTCTTTCGATTTTGGAATACTTCATCTCGACCCACGGTGCGCGTAAAGGTCTTGCAGATACTGCATTGAAGACTGCAGATGCCGGTTACCTCACAAGACGTTTGGTTGACGTGTCCCAGGACGTAATTATTACTGACGTAGATTGTGGAACACTCCGTGGTCTTGCTGAGACAGCGTTGAAGAACAATGAAGAAGTTGTTGAATCTTTGTATGACCGTATACTTGGTCGTGTAGCGGTGCATAATATTTATCACCCGCAAACGAACAAACTCATCATCGGTGCAGGACAGGAAATTAAAGAAGTGGTTGCTGACCTGATTGAAAATTCACCGATTGAAACTGTTGAGATCCGTTCCGTGTTAACTTGCGAATCACTGAAAGGTGTTTGCGCGAAATGCTATGGACGTAACCTTGCAACAGGACGCTTTGTTGAGAAGGGTGAGGCAGTTGGTGTTATTGCAGCACAGAGTATTGGTGAGCCTGGAACACAGCTTACACTCCGTACCTTCCACGTGGGAGGTACTGCGAGCAAGTCAGTTACTGAAAGTGGCTTGAAGGCGAAGTTTGCAGGAAAGGTTGAATATGAAGATCTGAAAACTGTTAAAGCAAAAGAAGGAACAAAAGAATTTGAAGTTGTAATCGGACGTTCAGGTGAAGTTCGCATCAGTGATGTGAATACCGGTGCTGTGTTGACTACATCAAATATTCCTTATGGTTCCAAGCTGTATATCAAAAATAGCTCAAAAGTAGAAAAGGGAGACCTGATCTGCGATTGGGATCCATACAATGCGGTAATCCTTTCTGAAGTTGCAGGTAAAATCGGATTCGATAGCATCGAAGAAGGCGTTACTTACCGCGAAGAAAGTGATGACCAGACCGGCTACAAGGAAAAAGTAATTATCGAAACACGCGATAAGACTAAGAATCCGTTGATCAAAATCATGGGTGAAACCAAGGAGATGATCAAGGGTTATAACATTCCTGTAGGCGCTCATATTATGGTGACCATTGGACAGAAAATAAAAGCAGGTGATGTGCTGGTAAAGATTCCGCGTATGGCTGGTAAATCAGGTGATATCACCGGTGGATTGCCACGCGTAACGGAATTGTTTGAGGCACGTAATCCAAGTAACCCTGCTGTGGTTTCTGAAATTGACGGTCTCGTTTCTTATGGTGGCATCAAGCGTGGTAACAGGGAAATCATTGTTACTTCCCGTGATGGTGAAACCAAGAAATACCAGGTGGCATTGTCGAAACACATCCTTGTTCAGGACAATGACTTCGTTAAAGCAGGTGATGCACTCAGCGATGGCGCAATCACTCCGAATGACATCCTTGCGATTAAAGGACCAAGTATGGTGCAGGAGTATCTTGTAAATGAAGTACAGGAAGTATATCGTTTGCAGGGTGTGAAGATAAACGACAAGCACTTTGAAGTGATCGTTCGCCAGATGATGCGTAAGGTGATGATTGAAGATCCGGGTGACACCATGTTACTAGAGAAGGAATATGTAGATCGCGTTGAGTTCATCAAGGAAAACGATGACATGATGGATAAGGTGGTGGTAATCGAGCCGGGAGATTCTCCGGAAGCGAAGCCGGGACAGATCATGACGTTGCGTAAATTCCGTGAAGAGAATTCAATGTTGAAGCGGAAGGATGCGAAGCTCATTGAAGCACGTCCAGCGACTCCGGCTACATCTTCACCTGTATTACAGGGAATCACACAGGCATCATTGCATACGAAGAGCTGGATTTCTGCTGCATCATTCCAGGAAACTACCAAGGTATTGAATGAAGCTGCTGTAAACGGTAAGGTTGACGATTTGCTCGGGCTGAAGGAGAACGTAATCGTTGGTCACTTGATTCCTGCAGGCACCGGCTTGCGCGAATACGAGAAGATCATCGTAGGTTCACAGGAAGAGTATGACTTGCTGATGGCTTCGAAGAAGGAAGAGGAATTCGCTAAATAGTTGCGGTACGAATATCGAAACGCTTCGAATCTGCGAATAACGAATTCGAAATGATAATGGAAGGGCTGCTGAGAGGCGGCCCTTTTCTTTGGCACTTATCCTTTGAGATGGTAGAAAAATTTAATCTGCTATCTTTGAAGCACGAAATTAAGAGAAATGGATTTTGAACAAATAGTTTTTAGCCGTCACGCTATCTCGCGAATGTTCGAACAAAGTATTTCGGTTGAGCAAGCAAAGAAAATTGTTAGAGATGGAAAAAAGATTCATTCTTATCCTGACGACAAACCCTATCCGAGTTACCTTTACTTAGGATTTGAAGGTGATCGTCCCATTCATGTTGTTGCTGCTTACAATCAGGAAGAAAATCTATGTATCGTTGTTACCGTTTATGAACCTGATCCTTCTCTTTGGAGTAAAGATTTTACGACTAAAATTATCAAACTATGAAATGTGCCATTTGTAAAACCGGTGAAACAAAAAAAGGATTTACTACCGTTACGCTTGAAAGGAATCAAAGCGTAATTGTATTTAAAGAAGTACCTGCACAAATATGCGATAACTGTGGCGAGTATTATCTTGATGAAGCCATCTCAAGCCAGTTAATAATGCAAGCGGAGAATGCTGTAAAAACCGGAGCAGAAGTAGAAGTGATACGGCTCAGGAAAGCATCCTAAATTATCCGTACAAGGGCTACCGCTAAGGCAGCCCTTTCTTTTTGGTGTGTCAGGCATGAGTATTAGCTATAGGGTGCAAGTCCCGAATGCGCTTTGCAGTAAGGAGCATTAGCCAAGAGCAAGGGTGTCCATTGTAAAATGGAATCTGAAGGAAGCTGGCGGCAAAGGTTTGAGCCGACGAACAGAAACTGTTTACAGGCGGGATGGTAAGGGTGATGTTGCCAAAGAAACAAAAGCCCGACTGCTGCACAGATTACCATTACGTAAAGACAGCGGCTACATGAACCGAAAGCGAATACTCTTACCCTGAGAGATCTGATGATATGATGGCAAGGGTATGAGCGAATGCCGAAGCGTCAACGAAGGTTAGAAACAAGAATAACCGGAGGTGTCATCAGAAGTCAGCAGAGGCCATAGTATCAGTCAGCATGACAGAGAAGGGCTGAATGTTAGAAGGCAATGAAGTCAGTGAGTAATATTAATGCAGACAGGAAGCAGAAACACGTAAGAGAACTACTTATATGAGGATAGGCCGGAAGCCGAAAGTAAAATATAAGAGGTGCTTAACTGCAAGAATGAGAAAACGGATGGATGCGCCATGATTAATTTTGAAAACAGATTATCAGCTTAAAGCATTCTAACAAACCGCCGTATACCAGACCGGTACGTACGGTGGTGTGAGAGGACAGATAGCGATTACCGAAAAAAAATAATCGCTATCTTCCTACTCGATTGAGAAGAATGGGTTACATTTGGTGAGAGATTTATTTTTTTGAGATGAAAAAACATTCGCTCGACACAGCCCTAGCCCCCCTCGCGTGCACACAGGCAACCGCACAGAATGGAATGCTCACGCACGAGCGGGCTGCTGAAGTCTCCCTCTGCGCGAAAGATTTTTGTTCGCAAGGGAGAGGGAGATTTAGAGGGTGTGTTCTTATTCTCCTTTTTATTTTTTCTATACTGAATTCCTTTTCACAAAATCCATTGGTGAAGATGTGGGATAAGAGGTTTGGGGGGATGAATGATGATTACTTCATTTCATTTCAGCAAACATCAGACAGAGGATATATTCTTGCCGGATTTTCATGGTCAGGAATCAATGGAGACAAAACACAACTATCCTATGGAAGTGCTGATTACTGGGTTGTAAAAATTGATTCGCTTGGAAATAAACAATGGGACAAGGATTTCGGAGGAACGGGAGCTGATCAACTTTTTTCAATTCAACAAACCAAGGATGGCGGGTTTATATTAGCCGGTTCTTCAACATCTGGCATTAGTGGAAATAAAACACAAGATACTGTTGGGTTAAATGATTTTTGGATTGTGAAACTCGATTCTATTGGCAACCAACAGTGGGATAAGAATTTCGGAGGAACAAATGAGGATTGGCTTCATATAGTACAGCAAACAACTGATGGTGGATATATTTTGGGCGGATATTCCTTTTCCGGTATCAACGGAGATAAAACGCAAGCCAATTGGGATACAACAGGAAGCACTTATGACTATTGGATTGTAAAAACAGATTCATTGGGTAATAAACAATGGGATAAAGATTTCGGAGGATTAGGTGATGATGGACTTCATTCTCTCCAACAAACTATAGATGGTTCCTGCGTTGGCATTCTGCGGTTGCGAAATCAGAGCAAAAATGCCGGTTTCGGAAAAATACCCGAAAGAACTTCTTACCATCGGCGACCACATCAGGAAGAGACGGCTTGACCTCACATTGTCCCAAAAGGAGTTAGCAGAGCAGTTAGGGGTGTCCTCGCTGACCATCTGGGATTGGGAAAAGAATCGTGCATACCCCCGCTGCACTAACCTACCTGCCGTAATTTCCTTTTTGGGATACAAGCCCTAATGGTCAAAATTTTCCTTTCCCCAATTCTCCGTCAAAAAACAAAAGGTCAACAGAATTAAAAATGTCTTGAGCTTCTCTTATGCCCCCACAGTAATCTGACTCCATACATATAGTTACAAGTTCGGCGTCTTCAATGAGTCTTTTGACAAACTGTAAAGAATTTGTATAGTAGTTTGTATCAGACCGTCTTAATTCTTTGAATTTTTGATTAAGAATTCTTTGAGGAATAGCTACCGTCTTCTCAAATATTTTTGTTGTAAAACAGTCGAGATCAATATCAAAAACATATTTTTTCCTCTCTTTTTTAAAATCAAATATATTATCATTAGAATATTCCCAGTCCAGACTTTCCCAAAGTTCTTTGTATTCGTCTGATCTAACAATATCACCGAGGCAGCCTCGAGAACCCATTGTACTCCAGACTTCTCCCAGATTAAAAAACTTTTTCTTTCCAAAATCTTTAGTCTCATATTCCTCTTTTAAACGGATTGAACTTTCAGTTGAGTTGAATAATATACAATCACCTATTAGACCCAACTCCATTCCAGCTTTCACCCAATCATCGTCTAATCCGTTTAATTCGAATTCGACGAAGCTTGATAATTTTTTATCAGTTAATCCTTTCAGCAACCCTTTAATTTTGCTCAAAGCATTAGGTCGAAGATTGCAAAAGTCATCATGCGCATCGAACATTATCAAATTTAAAGATGAATCGATTTTATTTGCTTCTTTTAATTTATGCAGTACATTTAAAATGGTTCTGTGGTCTTCATAGATAACAACCTCTTTTGATGAAACATACTTATGCAGAATGTTTGCTCTGTTGCCAATTTCAGAAAATGAATCTGTTACCATGATATGCGAAAGGGTTGATATAAGTAAAAGTGAATTGATATTAGAAGCTGAATATTCCTGGTTCAGTTTAATTTTATATCAGTCTCTAATTTTGAATACTGAGATTCAAGACTTTTACTGATTCTCCCAAATTTTAAAGCACATTCCTCTCGAAGAGCAGAAAGTTCTTTAATAGCTTGAAAGCATTGATAATTGTATTCTCTCAACTGAGAAACTCGGGGATCAATTCTATGATCAGCATCTAATCGAGCAAGCGGCGTATGGAAGTTATCCCGCAGAAAAAAAAGCTCTTGATTCTCAGCTTGAGCAAATGTATTAGTCAATAGAAAAAAAGAATGCACGAAGGCATCACTTTCGATAGGTTTGCCTTGCCTCTCTAAATCAGTTGTACAGTTCGCACAATATGTAATTATTTTATCCGCACTTGTTTTCCATTCTTTGAAATAAATAGTTCCCTGCTCTAGGTAATAATTGAACAACTGTTCAATCCGTTTACTTTCATAAGCGATAATATCTAGACCAGAGAATATGTTATTCAATTTTTCTCTAGCATTTTTTCGATTTCCTTCGTATGTCTTAACGAAGTACTCCATTGCGAGACTTCTATCAATTAATTCAATTCGCTTAGTATTTAACAAAAAGTTTAGTTCAAGTGTTGGGGCATTAAATGCATCAACTTTTAGCTGTGTTACCAATTTATTTAATGATTCGGCCTGCTTCTGTATTGGAGATTTCAAAAGAGAAACTTCGTTGATCAGATCTGTCCCTGCGGATCGGATAGATTTTCTTCCCTTAATATAATCAGAGAGCTTAGTTAAAGAGAATCCCAAAAATGCCCCGATCACAACCGGCATCACTTTGCTGATCCACGAGTTTGAGGTGGTATCCCCGTAGTAAGAATTGAAATCAAAAAGACCTAATATCATAATTCAAATTATAATCGAGTTCAAAGGTAAGAATGGATGCGATAGAAATCATTCTGGCTATTTTTTCCTTTGGAGCGATTCAAGGACTGCTTTTGAAATGGATTCCTTTTTCCTATTCATATCCTCTTGCGGTACTGCTCCGTATTCCACCTTTACCCTGTATCCTTTCATTCGGGTTTCAGTTGAAGCGTCCTTTGCGATTTCTGTATCCAAATATTGAAAAAAAGAATTGGGGTCGGTCACCAAAACCTTTGCTTGTGTAGTTGGATTTAGTTTAACTGCCACTTGCTTTTTCATTTTCTCAATTACCTTCATGTCAGTTGAACATTCCACTACTAAGTCATATCCAGCGGCAATACATTTTTCAATGTTTTGAAGCTCCCATTCCTCTGTGGTCGTCACACAAATCTCAATAGCAATCTTCTTCCCATTGCGTTCAAGCGACACATCTACCCGTCCTTTTTTGTTCGGTGTCTGTTCCTCAATGCTTGCTTTATAACCACGAGACTCTGCCATTCTTTTAATGTATGTTTGTAAGTACCGATGCTCCGTTAACTCTTTCTTTTCAGTAAAACTCCTTTTTACCTCTGCATTTTGAACTTCTGTGAGCGGTTGCACCTCAAGTACGGTATTGACTTTGGGAACTTCAATTTGTGGTTCAATGGGTGTTTGCAAGAATATAGGCTCCCGTTTTGTAACAGGCATTTTCTCAGAAATACTGTCAGGGACTTGCATCATTGATTGCAATATTTCCTCAACAACAGATTTTGGTGTGCCATATTTCTCACGAGACAATGAAATAACCTGTTCGGGAGTCGCTGTCGTTACTTCTTCCGTATTGAATGAAAGAGAAGACATGTTGAAATCAAAATCTTGCCGATCAATTCTAGCAATGGCTTCTCCTGTTTCAAGATTTTGTAAGTCTTTTGCATCGAAGTATGAAAATCCTTCAGCGAACTTTTTTGCATCTGTATCTCCCAACCTGAAACAAATGCGTGTGCCTGCATTTGAAATGACAGAGCTTGCAAGTTCACTGTCATACTTCACCAATTGCTGCATGTCTTGATGGGCCAGTATTAATCCAAGATGATATTTACGTGCACCAGATAGGATAGAAGACATGGAAGGAGTAATGAAATTTTGAAACTCGTCAATGTACAGGAAGAAATCACTTCGGGCTTCCTTAGATTTCGCTTGTCGTGCCATTGCCGCTTGCTGAAGTTTAGAAACCAGAAATGTTCCCAACAAATAACTGTTCTCATTGCCAATCAGTCCTTGCGAGAGCTTCACGAGCAAGATTTTCTTGCTGTCCAGGATCGCTTCAAAGTCTGGTGACTCTTTCTGCGCAACCATGTTGCGAATCAGCTTTGGCCGCAGGAAGGTATCAAGGCGTGTGAGGATGGGACCAATAGAAGTACTTTTTAAAATGGGAAACTCCTTCTGCCAGTAGTAGCTCACATTTGGATCGGTGACTGTTTTTAGAAACGAATCGCGAAAAGGTTTCTCAATTAGAAATCTGCGTAAATCCATCAATGTGCCACCTTCACTGCTTTCCAGAAAGGCAAGGATAGCATTGGCAAAAACTGAATTCATCTGGTCTCCCCAACTGGTGGACAATCGTTTAAAAGCTGCGACTAAATCTGAAGACAGGATTTCTTTTTCAATGTCCGAATGTGCTTTCAAAATATTGAAGCCGACTGGAAATTCTGCATCGGCTGGATCAATGATAATGACATCATTGATCCTATTTTGTGGAATTCGTTCTAAAATATTTTCGATCAAGTCTCCGTGGGGATCGAGTACACCTACCCCATTGCCTTGCTGAATGTCCTGAGTGATCAGATTCAAGAGGAAAGTGGATTTGCCAGTGCCAGTTGCGCCAATGACATGGGTATGCTTGAGCCGTTGTGAGGCAGAACTTGAAACTACTCGATCTTCCCCATGATGGAGGTTAAAACCAAGAATGAATGGGTGTCCTTCGGTTGATTCCGGTGCAGCTTTTGTCTTTTTAATCTCGCGCACCAGTTTTGAAGACACAATGGAAGGCGAAGGCAGATGGACAAAGGTGGCAAGCTCACGGCTGTTAAGGAGCATTCCTAACCGATGCGATTTTCTTTCAATGAAATCACCTACAAAATCACTTACGTCATACCCTTCAATGGTGAGCGGCACGAGGCGGTTGGCATTTGAAGAAGAGAATCGGGTCAAAGCATTACCCAAATCCACCGCTATGTTTTTTGCTTGATCCGCATTAAAACTTTGTCCCAAAACACGTATCGTAACTCCAAAGAGTGGGCAAGATATTTTTTCTTTGGTAAGAGGTAACATCTCCGGTGCATCTAGAAAAAACGCTCCTCCCTGATCGTCCATAACCGACCTGACAATACTTTCAGTCCAAGGATTGACTGCGCCTTTGAAGAGTATTTGCACCGCGCCGCGTTCTTCTCCGCGCAACTGCTCCAGAATACCAAAGAGTCCGGTGAAGGGATCAAGATCGAAACTCTTTGCCATTGAAAGAGGACGCATGAATTCTTCGGCCAAGCCAAAATCAATCAGGGTGCCTTCTAAATCTCCCCTTATGATTTCATCCGCAAGATGTATACTGAATACACATCCTGGAAAGTACGCTTTCAACTGGCCACTTAAGAGCAACGTATCTGATTGACGGCTGACGAATTGCAATTGAATGGAAGTACCAGTGCCAATGATTTCAAAGCTCACTGGACTTCCGCAGAATGAAAGCATGAGGAGCAAGTGCTCTATTTCATCAACCCTCACCTTATACCCCTGTGGAATGGAAATGCTGGTTGCTATCAGTGGTTCGGTATCATCATGCTTGAAAGGCTTGATAGTAAACTCATCTTCTTCGAGTGCTTGGACCGGAGCTTTTTTGTTTTGAAAAAAGTTTATTGCCTGTCCAAGCAGCGTCAATCGCTTACCATCATCTATAAAGGGAACTGGTGGAGTAGCGTGATAGAAAAATGGATGAAAGGGAGGCTCCAGATCAACTGGATAATCAAACACAAGCCATCCGCGACCTAATTGTTCCCATTCATAAAATTGTGTAGTAAGTAGTTCGAGATTGGACAGCATTATCCAGTTGTCGCTTATCGTCCCTTTTCTGGTCTGCGTTCCTCTGGTGATAACGTGCGCAATCCTTTCACTTTTGAAATATCATCCACAACTTCCATGATGCAGTCCCGAATGCAGCCGCCAAACATATTTTGAGTATCGACTTGATAATATGTTTTCATCGCTGACAAATTCTCAATGATAGGTCCTATGAAGCGAATGCGATGAATTGCATCGCGCATTTCATTCGCTTCTTCCCCATACCAATAGGAGACGAAAAAAATTGAGCCGAATGTAGCTGCACAAACATCGAATGTGTTTTGCTTGCGGGAGATACGCAGGTAATCCCGAGTCGACAACATAAATTTACTTTCAGATAAAGTAATGCGTTTCATTTTCACATCAGGGATGTTCCGCTTTTTTACTACCTCTTCTATTTTGGAATAAAAATCAGAGGTTGAATACTGCGTGTCAAAGTTGTGCTGCCAGTGGTCATGGATAATGGGAAGGAATTGTGACATGATGATTGAATTTTAGGTTTATAAGAGCCAAAGTTCAGCCATTTAACTAATAGTTTCCTAAGGGTTTACCCTAATAATTTTGGGTTTTCTATATTTAATTCGGTAGCTAAATTTTTGAAACTGCATTTGTAAATTAATTTTGTACGCAGAAGAATCATAACGTTGGATTAAGTCCTATCTAAAACGTCGCAAGCCTGATTTCAAAAGCAACGCATGTTTACTGCACCATTGAAGCATTGTCGTAATCTTACTGCGTTTCATTATGGCTACAAAAATTCCTTTTCCTGAGATAGATTTTCCAATGAATGAATAAAAAATTTCATTGCGTAAAATAAAATGTCGGGGAAGGGAGTGCGTTAATGGAAAGTAATTTTTTCGAAATCGCAATAGGAACGTATGATGTAAGCACAGGTTATATAAGCTAGAATTCCGGTGAATGTAAATAATGGGATCATAATATTGATGTAGTGTGCCCCAACCCCCAAATATATTTATCTCATCAATGTCTAACTGCAAAAATAAGAAGCGTGCTATTCATATTAGTGAATAACACGCTAAAAAGAGATTTTTCCAAAAATATTTTGGGGGTACAA
>JBDTTM010000066.1:0-12879 GCA_039930605.1 Bacteroidota bacterium | reverse complement strand
TTTTTACCTGGTCAATAATTTGTTGGGTAGTGGCTCCTTCAGGATTGATCCATGGACGAACCTCCGGATCAAAAACCTGTGGCAATCCGCTAAAACATCTTCCGGAATGCCGGCAAAGGTGTGCCTTCCAGGTGATGGTCACCTCTCCATTCGTGTAGTGTTTGGTAATCTCTCTCACTATTTGATTTCAATTTTTCCTGTCAGCAATTGATGAATCGGGCAACGGTCGGCAATGACCAAAATCCTGTTTCGTTGTTCTTCTGTAAGGTCGCCTTCGAGAAATACTTTCCGGTGAATAACTGTTGTTTCATCTCCGTTCTCTTTCACTTTTTCAATGTTCAAGTGTACAGAAATTTTCTTTGAGTCCCATTGTTTCCGCTGTGCATACATGCGGGCAGTAATCGCCATGCAATTGCCAAGAGCTGTAAGTAAAAATTGATGCGAAGCGGGTCCGAGATCTTTACCTCCGGCTTTCAATGGCTCATCTCCTGTAAGTTGGTGGTTACCGAGATCAATGGACGTGGCATAAATTCCGCCATCGTTAACAACTACAATATCTTTTTCATACTTCAACATCTTAGTTCAAAGATATGGAAGGCATTACCAACGAAGACTGGTGGTGAAATGTGAGTTCACTGATAGATGGTTTCATAAAACCTATCAATGGAAATTGAGCGAGGAGGTCCATCACTGCGAGGTCAGATTTTGCAACGATAACAGTCCATAATTTATTACGCTCCGTATTCAATGTGTAACACATAATGACACCTGCATCCATCAGCGAATTAATTTTTGCACGTTGCTCAGGAATGAGATCAATAAATTCTTCCGTAAGAATTTCGGGAAGTTTAAACTCTACCATGAATTGTCTTAACTCCATCAGTTTATTTTTTTAAAAAAACGGGAAGATTCTCGAGAGATAACAATACGAAAAGAAATAAGTTTAGATTTGGCCGCAAAATACCTCAATGGTGAATACTAGAAAAGCAATTATTTTTATTGTTGCTTTCTCCCTTGCAATCAAGGTGATATATGTCCTTTGCCAGGTGGTTTACGACAGAAAAGTAACCGCCGGGGATACCGGATTTGGTGAAATAATTTCAACTTTTAAGAAAGCAGATGCCGGATGGTATGCTAAAATTTTTACAGAGGGTTATCCCACCTTTACACAGCGTGATTCAATCGGATTAAGAAATGGAGGGAATTCTGTCCAGTCGGCCTGGGCCTTTTTTCCGGGATATCCATATGCGGTGAAGGCAACAGCAATACTTATTAAGACGGGTTTCAATACGGCTGCATTGATCTTTGAATTACTTTTCTCTACGGCATTTTTTATCTTGCTTTTTATTTTTCTGCAGAGACAATTTTCGCCCCAGGTATCGCTTACGATAGTACTTACTGTGATGTGTTTTCCCTTCAACTTTTTCTATTCCATGTTTTACTCGGAAGCCATATTCATGTCGCTTATGATTGGCGCCCTACTCCTGATTGAAAAAAAGAATTTTATCGGTGCTGCATTTTGCCTGGGACTGATGGTAATGGTGCGGTCAACAGGCCTTGTGATGCTGGTGGTGGTTTTCTTCTATTCCATGCATGCAGATGGTAAAAGGGGTTTCATGCAAATTGCAAAATCATTTCTCACCGATGGCAAACAATGGACAAAAATCATATTACTTTTTTCTTTTCCATTCATTGCATTTGGCAGCTGGTGTTTTTACCAGTGGAGAATAACAGGATTCTGGAATGCCTTCAGTATTGCACAGGAAGGATGGTACCATACGATCCGGTTCCCGTTATTTTCCCTGTTCAGGGGTGGGGACTGGCAAAATCAATTTCTGTCGTGGTACACCGTCTTCTTTTTACTGGTGGGAGTATTGCTTTTTAAGCACCTTCTGTTGTATGAAAAAATCTGGGTGATAGCGGGGCTGTTGTTTCCGCTTTGCTTTGGAAGTGTAATTTCAATGCCACGCTATATCTCCATCATACTTCCGCTGTTTTATTATTTTGGAAAAAAGATTTACGCATCGGGATACAGGAATGCAATAATTTCATTGTTGACAGCGGCCCAACTTGTTTCGTTTTATTTCTGGCTGAAAGGTGATCCGATCAGCTTCTGACCCGGAATCAGAAACTCCGGAAACCGATCAGTTTTCTTGCTTCAGAAATTGTTTTCGAAGCACTTTCCCGCGCCTTCTCCGCTCCCTGCTTCGCAACTTTATGAATGTATTTGTCGTCCGACGAAATTTCGAGTATTCTTTCCCGGAGCGGCGCATTAAAAACAATCATGTCTTCAGCAATTTGTTTTTTCATATCGCCATACCGAATTTTCATGGTATTGTAAAGATCTTCGAAATGATGCAGTGTTTCCTGTGATGAAACGATTTCCATCAGTGTAAAGATATTCTTTATCGCCTCCGGCTTCGGTTGATTTTCCGTTGTTGGTCCGCTGTCAGTCACCGCACGCATAACTTTCTTACGGATCACTTCAGGTGCATCGGAAAGAAATACAGCATTTCCTTCGCCTTCACTTTTTCCCATTTTGCCCGCACCATCCAGTCCTGGGACTTTAACCAGTTGGGTACCGTAATTAAATGCAATAGGTTCAGGAAAGAGATCGTGTTGATACATCCTGTTGAACCTGTTACCGAATGTGCGCGCCATTTCCAGGTGTTGTTCCTGGTCTTTACCCACCGGTACTTTTCCTGCGCGGTGGATCAGAATATCTGCGGCCATCAAAATAGGATAGGTCAGCAAACCGGCATTTACATTGTCGGGATGTTTGCGTACTTTTTCTTTGAAGGTGGTGGAGCGTTCCAGTTCACCGACATAGGCATTCATACCAAGCAGCAGGTAGAGTTCGGCTGTTTCAGGTAAATCGCTCTGGATGTAGATCGTGCAGGCTTCCGGATCAATTCCGCAGGCAAGGTATTCCACGAGTACCTGTTTTACATTTGCATGAAGATCTGCAGGCACAGGATGCGTGGTGAGTGAATGGTAATCCGCAATGAAGAAATAGCAATTGTACTCATGCTGCATTTTGATAAAATTCTTAATCGCCCCGAAATAATTTCCGAGATGCAGGTTCCCGGTGCTGCGAATGCCGCTTACGACTGTTTCCTTGGTCATGGGGCGAAAGTAACTGGGAAAATTGTAATGAGAAAATAGATTTATCTTCGTCTTCTTATTAAAAATATGAAACCAAAACTTAAACTGCTCGATGATAAAATTGCCGAAGCCCATTTGGGAGGCGGAAAAAAACGCATCGAAGCACAGCATAAAAAAGGAAAACTCACAGCCCGCGAGCGCATTCACTTTCTCGTTGATGAAGGAAGCTTTGAAGAAATCGGAATGCTGGTGACTCACCGCTCTACTGAATTCGGACTGGAGAAAGAAATATACCCGGGGGATGGCGTGGTTACCGGATATGGGACTGTGAATGGGCGGATGATTTATGTCTATGCCCAGGACTTCACTGTTTTTGGCGGATCATTGAGTGAATCACATGCAGAAAAAATTTGCCGCATCATGGATTTAGCGATGCAAAACGGCGCCCCTGTTGTCGGACTGAATGATTCAGGAGGAGCGCGCATACAGGAAGGGGTTGTTTCCCTTGGTGGCTATGCCGATATTTTCTACCGCAACACGATGGCATCCGGTGTAATCCCGCAAATCAGCGCCATCATGGGACCATGTGCTGGCGGGGCCGTTTATTCCCCGGCTATCACAGATTTTATTGTGATGGTGGAAAACATATCTTACATGTTTGTGACCGGACCAAACGTAGTAAAAACTGTAACCCATGAGGAGGTTTCTTCGGAAGAATTAGGCGGTGCGCAAACACATGCATCTAAATCCGGTGTTACCCAGTTTACATCAACAAATGAAATGGAATGTATTTCCCTGCTCAAAAAAATGCTGAGCTACATGCCGCAGAATTGTGAAGACACTCCTCCTGCTCTTGCTTATGATGGTACTGATGAACTGCGGGATGGATTGGATAAAATCATTCCCGACAATGCAAATCAGCCTTATGATATCAAAGCAGTAATTGAACTGGTTGCTGATGAAGGATCTTTTTTGGAAGTGCATAAAGACTTTGCAGAGAATATCGTTGTTGGTTTTGCCCGCCTGGCAGGAAAATCAATCGGCATCGTAGCCAACCAGCCTGCCCACCTGGCGGGTGTATTGGATATTCATGCGTCAGCAAAAGCAGCCCGTTTCGTCCGCTTCTGTGATTGCTTCAACATTCCACTTCTGGTTTTTGAAGACGTCCCGGGATTTTTACCAGGCACCGACCAGGAATGGAATGGCATCATCAGCAATGGAGCCAAACTGTTGTATGCATTTTGTGAAGCTACTGTGCCACGCATTACTGTTATCACGCGCAAAGCGTATGGAGGCGCTTATGATGTGATGAACAGCAAACACATCGGCGCAGACATGAACTATGCATGGCCGAGTGCAGAAATTGCTGTGATGGGTGCAAAAGGTGCTGCGGAAATTATTTTTAAAAAAGAAATCGCTGATGCCTCTGATCCCGAAGCCAAGCTCAAGGAAAAAGAAAAAGAATACATCGAGCTGTTTGCCAATCCCTACAAAGCTGCAGAGCGCGGATACATAGATGAAGTGATCCCTCCTTCTGTGACAAGGAAAAAATTAATCTCAGCTTTCAGGATGCTTGAAAATAAAGTGGTGAATTTGCCGAGGAAAAAACATGGGAACATCCCCCTTTAATTCATGATGCACAATTCACGATTTACAATTAAGAAAGGGCTGCTCCCATTATGCATTATGCATTATGCATTGTGCATTTTACTTTGTGCGTGCGCCAGCTGCAACCAACCGGTTCAGCAAGTACAGACTACAAGCACCAATACGCCAACTGTTGTTGTTCCACTATTCAATTCCGACTCTGCGTACGGCTTTGTAAAAGCGCAATGTGATTTTGGTCCGCGCATGCCGAATACAAAACAGCATGATGCATGTGCGGTGTACCTGGCTGATAAAATGAGGACTTATTGCGATACTGTCATCGTGCAGAAAGGACAGGTGACAACGTTTAATAAAATCAAGTTAAACATTCAGAATATCATCTGCAGTTTCAATCCGGGGATACAGAATCGCATCTTGCTATTTGCGCATTGGGATACACGTCCCTGGGCTGACCAGGATTCTGTACGTAAAGATGAACCCATCCTGGGCGCAGATGATGCCGGAAGCGGAGTTGCTGTACTCATGGAGGTTGCACGGATCATCGCGCAGCAAAAAATTTCAACCGGCATTGACATTGTATTTTTTGACGCAGAAGATTATGGAACAAGAAGGGAAGACCCGGCCGATGACGACAGTTATGCATTGGGAACTCAATACTGGTGCAGGAATCCAATGCCTGAAAATTACACAGCCAATTTCGGCATCCTGCTCGACATGGTCGGTGCGCGCAACGCTACCTTCTATATTGAAGGTTATTCAAAACAGTATGCCTCTTTCGTAGTTGAGAAAGTGTGGGGTGCTGCGAACCGTCTTGGATTTTCCAGCCATTTCATTTATGCCGATGGTGGATTTGTTACCGATGACCACGTGTATCCAAACCAGATTTTGAATATTCCCTGCATTGATATTATTAACACGAATCCCGCCAATCAGCATGGAGGATTTCCCAATCACTGGCATACACACAACGACAACATGGATGTGATTGATAAAAACACGCTGAATGCTGTTGGGCAAACATTGCTTGAAATTGTTTTTTCAGGACAAGGGGCTTGAAGAAGAGATGTGGGTGCCGATAGCTATCGGTATGAGACGTAAGATATGAGATTTGAGACAAGCCAATTACGAAACTTTAATCTCTTAGTATTTGCCCTGGATAAAATAACCGGCAATGAAATCTGAAAAGCAAAAAGTCTTTTTTCCGAACCTTGACGGACTCCGCTTCTTTTCATTCCTCGCAGTATTCCTTTTGCACGTGCTGGTTACGGACTCCCGCTTAATTCATGAATCTTCCTGGTTCAAACAGGCAAAATTTTTGGCACATGCTGATCTTGGAGTGAGTTTCTTTTTTGTATTGAGCGGCTTCCTGATCTCTTACCTGTTGCTGATGGAAAATCAGTCACGCGGAAAAATTGATGTCGGTGCTTTCTATATAAGACGCATATTGCGCATCTGGCCGCTGTATTTTTTCTGCGTCATCTATGGCTTTATCATTACTCCTTACCTGCGAACATGGATGGGGCAATCGCCGGTTGAAAATGCAAACCCGGTTTTATGTTCCACCTTCCTGAATAATTTCGATCGTATTTGGAATGGTCCTCCGCAATCTGCTGTCTTGGGTGTCCTTTGGTCGATAGCAGTAGAAGAACAATTCTACTTGCTTTGGCCCCTGCTGTTGCTTTTAACACCACGGAAATATTATCCGGCTATTTTCTTCTCAGTAATAACTGCATCAATCATTTATAGATCATTTGTGAAAACAGGAGTTGCAGAATACCACACCCTAGGAGTAATTTCCGATATGGCTATCGGCGGACTGGCAGCATTTCTCGCTCTCAGAAATCAATTCTTTGAAAAATTATTTTTAAAAATTCCGAAACCCTGGACACTTGCATTTTACATTGTAACAGCTTTGCTCATTCTCTTTTGGTACCAGGTATTTACATGGCCCATTCTCATCGTTCTCCGGCGCGTAATCATGGCAAGCTGTTTTGTCTGGATAATCCTCGAACAGAATTACAACGCGAATTCTCTATTTAAAATTTCGAACTTCAAAATCATTTCACGCCTGGGCAAGTACACCTATGCTTTGTATTGTTTACATCCCATAGGCATTTCCGTAACGGTCGTTGCGTTGAGACATTTTGGAATGAATCAATATGCATGGCAAATAATTTTTGTCCAGATTCCGGTTTCACTGCTGGCTTCCATTCTACTCAGTTATGTCAGCTACCATGCATTTGAAAAACATTTCCTGAAACTGAAAGAAAGATTCGCCTACATCACCAAAGGTGCGGCAAGTTGATTCAGCGTGTTTATGAGTAGGGATTTTTAGCTACGAATTAACACTAACACATCAGTGTTTCGTAAAAATGATTGGTTGTTAATTCGTGTCTAAGTTTTTAGATTCTATCCGCAGCATAGCGTCCGGTAATTTCTTCGATTAAAACTCAGCATTGCCCGGTGTGCGCGGGAATGGCATCACATCCCTGATGTTTGTCATGCCCGTTACAAAAAGCATGAGGCGCTCAAAGCCAAGTCCGAAGCCGGCGTGCGGACATGAACCGAATTTCCGGGTGTCGAGGTACCAACTCATTTCCTTTTCCGGAATATGCATCTCGCGCATACGTGTGGTCAGCTTATCAAGATTATCTTCCCGCTGTGAGCCACCGATGATCTCTCCGATCCAGGGGAAGAGAACATCCATCGCACGAACTGTTTTACCATCCTCATTCTGCTTCATGTAAAAAGCCTTGATGTTCTTCGGATAATCCGTGAGAATGACAGGACCTTTAAAATGTTCAACGAGGTAATTTTCATGTTCCTTCTGCAAATCAGTACCCCACTCAACTTTGAATTCAAATTTAGAATTCTGCTGCTTCAATACTTCAACGGCATCAGTGTAAGTGAGACGCGTAAATGGTTTTTCTATAACAGATTTCAGGCGCTTAATTAATTCCTTGTCGTACATATTATTCAGGAATTCCAGGTCACTCATCGCATGATTAATCGCATATTGAATTAGATACTTCAACATTTCCTCTGCCAGGTCCATGTTGTCGTTGATATCATAAAATGCCATCTCAGGTTCTATCATCCAGAACTCTGCAAGGTGTCGTGGCGTATTTGAATTCTCCGCCCGGAAAGTGGGACCAAAAGTATAGACCAACCCAAGCGCCATCGCTGCAAGTTCGCCTTCCAGTTGCCCGCTCACGGTGAGATTCGTTTCCTTTTCAAAAAAATCTTCTTTGTAATTGACGCTGCCATCCGGATTTTTTGGTGGGTTTTTCAGATCCAGGGTTGTTACATGAAACATTTCGCCTGCACCTTCAGCATCACTTCCTGTGATGATCGGAGTATGCACATTGAAAAATCCTTTGTCATTGAAAAACTTGTGAATCGCAAAAGTCATTTGATGACGAAGACGGAATACAGCACCGAAAGTATTTGTGCGCGGACGCAAGTGTGCAATCTCGCGGAGAAATTCCATGGTATGTCCTTTCTTCTGCAATGGAAATGTTTCTGCATCTGCCGGACCATATATTTCAATTTCTTTTGCCTGGATCTCCACGCTCTGTCCCTGTCCCTGTGATTTGACGAGCGTTCCCTTCACACAAAGGCATGCACCCGTAGTGATTTCCTTCATCAGCTCTTCCGGGAATTTTGCAACCTCGGCAACTACCTGGATGTTGTGAATAATACTTCCGTCATTCAATGCAACAAAAGCAACATTTTTATTTCCGCGCTTGGTGCGAACCCAACCTTTTACGGTTACGTCCCTGTCAACGTCGGTGGAAGAAAGAAGATCGGAAATTTTGGTGTGTGACAACATGTATGGAAAAGGATAATTAGTTGAATAGTTAATTGGGTTATTGTGTAACAGCCGTTACGGGTGCAAAAAAACAAAACTTATCTGATAAAGGGTCAATTCATTTCTGTGGTAAGAACGGCCGGCTCACGCAAAGGCGCAAAGATCGCCAAGTATAAGCTGGATGTTGTTTTTAACCTTGGCGTGCATGGTGCCTTGCGTGAAACATTTTTTGAGATTGTTTAAACAACAAATGACAGATTCGTAATTAGTATATTCGTAGGATTTCATTCGCCTGCCGGCTTTGCTCCGCACGCTGTCGCTGAAGCTTTAGCGTAGGCGCCTGACCGCGTACGCTAAAGCTATAGTTCTTCTTCGTAGCAGTAATACTGCGAAGAACGAAGCGGTTGCGCAAGCCATGCGAAAGCGATGTAGACAGGTACTTCGATGGAGTTAAAAAAAAATCCTGCCGATCCGGAAAGACGGGCAGGACTTTTCTTTATACTTTTATTGTTTAGTCGAACTTTTCCACGTCTTTATGTTTGGCCATATAATTTAGCCAGATGAAGAATGCTATAAACCCGATTGCGATGAGCATTTTATTCCAGAATGGCGACAAGGCATTCATGATTCCGAAAATAAACTGAAAGATTGCTGCAATTGCATTCCAGAAACTTGATAACATAGATTTTGCGTTTTATTGTTGGCGCAAAAATAGAAAAATCTGCAAATGATAAAACTATTTTCCACTTGCTTTTCCAACTATTTCAAGGCCTAAATCCCACATGAAGGGATTCCGATTGTTAGAAAGCCGTCTACGGAATCAATGAAATAGGGTTTGATTATTGAAAAAAATCCTGTTGGTTTGTCAACGAATGATCCGATTCTTTAAAACCATTCAGCCGGCAGCCCTTTTTACCATACCGGTATTAGCTTTAATCCTTTGGTTTCCAGGATTTTTAAGGGCAGAGAGTCCGCCTACCACCTACGACAGTTTATTGCTCAACTGGGTTGCAACCCTTCCACCGTTTGTACAGGTGATCATTTCAATATTATTGGTTTCCCTGGGGGCGGTTTACCTCAATTACGTCATCAATAAACATGATGTTATTTACCAGCATTCATACCTGCCTGCACTTTTTTATGTCATACTCATGAGTTTCCACAGGGATGTGATCCTGTTTCATCCACTATTGGCAGCCAACCTGGTTGTGATCCGGGCCTTCGATAAAACATTTTCACTGTTCAAAAATGATGCTCCCGTGTCCCCGATTTTTGACAGCAGTTTTCTCCTGGCAATCGCCACGCTGATTTATTTTCCATCATTTGTGCTGTTCTTTCCCTTCCTCTATGCCATCAACAAGCTGCGTTCATTCAGCTTCAGGGAATTTATGATTGCTGTAGTAGGTTTTACGCTGCCCTTTTTCTTTTTAGCCGTTTATGGTTTCTGGACTGATTCACTTGGATCTGCCACGCACAATTTCTTCGCGCGTTTTTCACTTCATAAAATAGGAGAAGGGTTGATCGCTACAAAACCCTTGATGGGATTTGTCATCTTCATTGCCATTTTGGTCCTGCTGGCACTCTTTCGCCTTCGTAAAAATTTTTACAGGAATGCAATCAAGACCAGGAGTACACAGGAAATTCTGTTCCTGTTTTTTCTTTTTGCCGTAGGAGGATTGTTTTTCCTACCCCGGATTTCATTATACCACTTTACACTGCTGGCTATTCCTTTCTCAGTATTCCTTGCTTACTATTTTATTTCAGCAAGAAAAAAACTGTGGTTGTATGAAGCAATGCTCTGGATTTTATTCGGATTCATTGCCGCCGGCTATTTTTAAAAACGCCTTTTCGCAAGCCAGAATTCTTCGGCCTTGCGCATGGCTTTTTCATCTTTCGCATTTTTATCTTTAAAACCCATCAGATGCAATGCGCCGTGAATCATAACCCGGTGAAGTTCATCCCTGAAATTACTTTTAAAAGTTTCTGCATTCGCCCGAACCCTGTCTGATGAAATAAATATATCCGCTTCCACCTTCCCCTGTGATGTCGAATTATCGAAGGTGATGATATCTGTATAGTAATTATGGCTGAGATAATCCTTGTTCATCTTAAGCAAATACCTGTCGCTGCAAAAAATATAGTTGATGTCCTCCACAACCAGCTTATTTTCTTTGAATAGTTTCATTATCCATGACTTCAAAGCCTCCTGGTTTAGTAGCCGAAAAGAAACGTCTTCTTTGAAAAAATGGATAGGAGATTTCTTGTTCACAGGGTGTAAATATACCCTTGTGAAAATAATTCAAAGAATAATTATGGCGTTCCCCTGACGTAAGCTTCGCTTTACTTCAGGGGTCGGGCTATTCGCTGCAATCTTTTGTTCGTCCCTCACAAAAGGATTTCCGCGGCTATCCCTAACGCGAACCCAGCGAGTGTCTCGAACCATAGGAACGACCCACCGGGTTAGAGAATTCAGCATTATCTTCGCGGCCCATGAAAGATGCGGATAAAAAGAAAGTTGTGCTGTGGCTCCTGTCAGGGTGCGTACTGATTTTTCTCATGGTAGTGATAGGCGGAATTACCCGCCTCACCGGCAGCGGACTCTCCATCACAGAATGGAATGTGGTAATGGGCGCTGTTCCTCCATTGAATGAACCAGCATGGCAGGAAGCATTTGACAAATACAAACAGATTCCGCAATACCAGAAGCTGAATTACGATTTCGAACTCAGCGATTTCAAAAAGATTTTTTTCTGGGAATACCTTCATCGTCTCATCGGCAGAATGATCGGTGTCGTATTCCTGCTTCCCTTTCTTTATTTTCTCTGGAAGAAAAAACTGAACAGGGAATGGATTAACAATTCAATTTTTCTCTTTGCACTCGGCGGATTACAGGGTTTCCTCGGTTGGTTCATGGTGAAGAGCGGACTCACAGAAAGGACAAGTGTAAGCCATTACAGGTTGGCCATTCATTTGGTCGCTGCTTTTATCACGTTCGGATTTACACTTTGGTTTGCATTGCAACTGATGGTTGAACGAAAGGAAATAAATGCCAACAGAAAAATTTACTCTTTCCTCCGCATCTTACTTGGAGTCGTAATCCTACAACTTATCTATGGAGCTTTTACAGCGGGATTGCATGCAGGCAGAATCGCAAATACATTTCCAACAATGGATGGAGAATGGATTCCTTCAGGTATCAATGCGCTAAGTCCAGGATACATGAATCTTTTTGAAAACCTCCTCACCGTTCAATTCATCCACCGGATGATTGCTTATACGATTGTATTTTTAATTTTCGCATTGTGGTGGATCACCAGGAAAGAAAATCTTTCCTCACATCAGAAAATGTCAATCAGGATTTGTTTTCTTGCTGTGTCTGTACAATTCCTGCTGGGGATATTTACACTTTTATATCACGTTCCCGTTACGCTGGCTGCGCTGCACCAGGTAGGAGGATTTTTTCTTTTCTCCTCCGTGATTATTGCACTCTTCTTTTTCTCAAAGCCGAAACTGGTAGCCTAGTGAAAATAGCCATTCGAAACTTGTAAAATAATGGTTGGCGCTGTTGCCTTCTGTGGTTAATACATTGGTATAATTTGCATAGCAGCCTTTACCAGCCGTTTCCAGGAAAACATGTTCGGCAAATGTGTATCGGAAAGTAACTTCCAATCCGGCAACATAACCTGCAACGTGAAAAGCATTGTCCTTCCGCACTCCATTGATGGTTACATCTGAACGCGGAATTACGATGCCTGCTCCCGGTTTCACCAAACATAAAACTGTATGCATTTCTGTTCTTGACCGCAGCAAATACATGCCTCTCACAAAACTCAACATGAGATAGTTGGCACCATTGGTATGTTCGAAGTGAACAAACTTATCCGTGACAATCATTTCCCTGTCAACGTTCTGTACGCTCTGCGTTGTTGAATCATAGAGTTGTCCCTGCACACGAAGAGTCTGGTTAGATTTCATCACATATTTCACGTGATCAAAACCAACTTCAATTCCGTTTATATTTTCTCCGTGAAAAATATAACCTACACGATAATAAAACTGGGGAATGGTTACATTCCAATCTGCAATACGGTTGAATTGTGCCCTGTCGGTCGCATTGGCTCCGATCAAGGTAAAATCATATTGCTTGCCACGGGCTTCCGTTGGACTTTGTGGAGAATCCGGGTAGGTTCCTTTAAAATGGATATCACTTTTTGAGAACCAGTCGCGGTTGTAACCCCACTGTAAATAGAATGTTCCCTGTTTCCTTGCCGTAATGGAAGCCAATTGGGCAAAGGATTTTGAGGACAGGGCAATAAATAAGAGGAAGAATAATTTAGATTTCATTTTTAAGAGCC
>JBDTTM010000065.1:0-12958 GCA_039930605.1 Bacteroidota bacterium | reverse complement strand
GAAGGATGGAATGAAGAGCAGGTCTGCCGATCAATTGAAAAAACACAGTTCCGCTCCAAATTCCGTTTTCCTGGCTCTTATATCTTGCCTCCTGACTCTTGCTATCTGTATTCCCCAAAAACCCTCCGCATCGCATCAGCCACTTCTCCCAGCGTACAATAATTTTCCACCGCTTCAATAATAAAAGGCATCAGGTTGTCATTCCCTTTTGCAGCTGATTCAATATTTGCAAGGCACTGATTTGCTTTTTCGGAATTACGATCTGCTTTAAGTTGCTGAATTTTTGCAATCTGAATTTCTCTGATGGAATCATCAATCACCAGGTGTTTGTCAAAAGGAGGCTCCTCCAGTTCAAACTTGTTTACACCGATAATGATCCGCGTGCCGTCCTGGACAGACCTTTGATACGCGTATGATGCGGACGCAATTTCATTCTGCATAAACCCGGATTCGATTGCCTGCACTGAACCACCCATCGAATCAATTTTCTTTATGTACTCCCAGGCCTTCTCTTCCAGTTCGTCCGTTAATGATTCAATAAAGTATGACCCTGCAAGGGGATCAACAGTATCAACTGCGCCGCTTTCATAAGCAATGATCTGCTGAGAACGCAATGCAATTCTTGCTGCTTCTTCTGTGGGCAATGTCAGTGCTTCATCATAACCATTGGTATGAAGTGATTGTGTTCCGCCAAGTACAGCACTCAATGCCTGTAATGTAACACGGACAATATTGTTGGTTGGTTGTTGCGCTGTCAACGTTGAACCGCCGGTCTGTGTATGAAACCGCAGCATCATTGCTTTCGGATCAGTGGCGCCGAGTTCGAGCATCATCGTCGCCCACATCCTGCGTGCAGCACGAAACTTGGCCACCTCCTGGAATACATTGTTATGCGCGTTGAAGAAAAAAGAAAGCCGTTTGCCGAAGACATTAATATCTAATCCCTTTTCAATCGCAGCTTTCACATACGCTTTTCCATTTGCAAGCGTAAATGCCAGTTCCTGTACTGCAGTGGATCCGGCTTCGCGGATGTGATACCCGGAAATGGAAATCGTATTCCACTTCGGAACTTCTTTGCTGCAGAATTCAAAAATATCTGTGATGATGCGCATCGATGCTTTCGGAGGATAGATATACGTTCCTCTTGCAGCATATTCTTTCAGTAAATCATTTTGAATGGTGCCGGAAATTTTTTTCAGATCAGCGCCTTGCTTTTTTGCAAGTGCAATATAAAACGCAAGTAAAATGGAGGCCGTGGAATTGATCGTCATGGAAGTGGTAATGCTGTCCAATGCAATTCCATCAAACAACACTTCCAAGTCACGAATCGAATCAATCGCTACGCCTGCCTTTCCAACTTCACCTTCACTCAGTTCATGATCTGAATCATAGCCAATCTGCGTCGGCAAATCAAAAGCAACGGACAAACCTGTTGTTCCTTGTCCCAATAAAAATTTATATCTCTTGTTTGACTCTTCAGCAGTCGAAAAGCCAGCATACTGCCGCATTGTCCACAACTTACCACGATACATGTCGGCTGTCGTGCCCCGGGTAAATGGAAACTCACCAGGCAATTCCGGCTTGGTTTCATGAGAAGTGTAAACCGGTTTGATCTCAATTCCACTCTCGGTAACTATCTTTTTAGTTTCAGTCATAACAGAATCCTGAAATATCGAAATCCGAATATCGAAATCCGAAAAAATTATTATGTTTATTTTTTAATTTTTGTGACTACAAACAATTTCATAAATCTTTCCAATAGTATTTGGATTGAATTTCGAAAAAAGGAATAAAATAAATTTCTTATTTGGTATTATTTCGGATTTCGGATTTTTAATATTCGAGATTATCGGCGTTAGCCGATCAGTTCCCTCGCTTCTCTCTTCAAAGCTTCCACCGCTGCCAAATGCGGATAATTCTCATCTTTAATCATAATGTCAAAAATTTTCGAACTCAAATGAACGCCCGTTGCCTGCTGACCTGTTTCGCTGGCAGCCATGTTAATAATTTTCAGCAGTTCTTCCTTTGCTCTCTTTACTTCACCCCAGACTTCATTGCTGAGGTAAACCTGTTGAGTCAGGTTGTGTTCATACTCTGATCGAATCGTAGCAAGCAAATCACTATGCAATTGTCCGGATGAAATACCTCCACGATGGATGCGCGGAAGCAATGTATCAGGAGAAATTCTTTCAAGGAATAAAACCATGCGTTCAATCGCCTGGAGTTTAAGCGGAAGCGAATTCTTATGCATGCTGGTTTTAATTTCCAGCATCCTGATCTGGCGATCACGGTCAATAAACTTTTTTATCGTAAGATACATTCCTCCCAATATCAAAGCTGAGGGAAGAAAATAAAACAATACGTCAGTCCACGTCTTTTCCATTATTACCAAGATCTGAATTTAGTTGTTGCGTCAAATAAATGTTTGAGAATTTTTTGCTCCGAAGTATTCAACTCCTTACCCCTGCGCTCATACACGCGGCTCGCTACTTCTACAGCTTCCTCAAGCCTGTAGGTTTTAAATCCCTCGGAACCTCCCCAGGAAAATGAAGGAACAATCTTGGGTGGGAAACCGGTTCCGAAAATATTTGCACTCACGCCGACTACGGTTCCTGTGTTGAACATCGTATTGATGCTGCATTTGGAATGATCACCCATCATCAGCCCGCAAAATGTAAGTCCTGTATTCACAAAAGTTTCGTCGCGGTAGCTCCACATCTTGACCTGTGAGTAATTATTTTTTAAATTGGAGTTATTGCTATCTGCACCCAGGTTGCACCATTCACCGATCACTGCATTGCCGAGAAAACCATCATGTCCTTTATTGGAATAACCTAAGATGACCGAATTACTCACCTCCCCTCCTATCCTGCATTCCGGACCGATGGTAGTCGCCCCATAAATCTTCGCGCCCATTTTTATCTGAGCATGTTCTCCAAGAGAAAATGGTCCGCGGATCATGGCGCCTTCCATCACTTCAGCATTTCTTCCAATATAAATAAATCCGCCGGAAGCATTAAGCATGCAACATTCAACTCTTGCACCTTCCTCCAGGAAAATATTTTCCGGTTTGATAACTTGATTGGTAGTACTGAGGGGCTGTGATTTTCTACCCTGGGTAAGCAGATGAAAATCTGACGTCAGCGCTTTTTCATTCATTGAAAAAATATCCCAGGAGAATGACAGCTTAAGGACATCGTCAATCTTCCTGGAACCTGAAATGTCAGATTGAGCCAGAGAAGTAATGTTCTTTAACTCTTCACCGGTAATTCTCCATGCAATCATAAATCCGTCACCCGAAATTTTTTCCCCGGGTTTCAAAGATAGTATGTCCTTCAATAATTTTTCATCAGGTAAAACAGCGCCATTGATTAATATATTGTCTGCTTCTGATTTCAAAGGAAATTTTTCGCGGAGGTACGTTTCTGTAAAAAATGAAACACGCTGACCCAAATGTTTCTCCCATTTTTCAGTGATCGTCAATATCCCCAACCTGATTTCCGAAACAGGTCGCGTAAAAGTAAAAGGGAGTAAACTTAATCTTGTTTCGTCATCGAAGAGGATGTAGTTCATTCAGTCAGTGCTGGTTTTGCGCGTTCAAAAGTAATTAAGTTATAGCATCCGGATTAAACTTCCCCGGTAAAGAAATCAATACAAACGATCCTATAAAGAAAAAGTCCTTTTCGAATGATCGAAAAGGACTTCAAAGCATTGCTGCTGAAATTATTTTACGGGTTGCTTCTTGGCAAAACGGGTTTTAAATTTATCTACGCGTCCTGCAGTATCAATCAGCTTCATCTTGCCGGTATAATAAGGATGCGACATGTGAGAGATTTCAAGCTTTACCAATGGGTATTCGTTTCCGTCTTCCCATTTAATGGTATCCTTTGTTTCTACGGTGCTGCGTGTTAAAAACGCATAATCACAGGATATATCCTTGAAAACCACCATTCTGTAGTTCTTTGGATGGATGTCTTTTTTCATTATTCTATTATTTTGGGGCTGCAAATGTAAGCGATTTTATCAAATATGCAATAGCAAAATTAAGTCGATACGGGCAAGTAAAATCACCCAATATGTCCCAAAAATCGACTATTTCTTAATTTAATACTTTGTACTTGTTACTTTCTTCATACTTTTGAAGCGCAACTCAATTATACCCTTTACCGGTCTCACCGGAACTCTCAATCTGTAAAACATGAAACAAGCGATTATTGATCAACTGGAAGTGCTCATTAAAGAAGAACAAACGGATGAGCTTTTTTCGAAAGCAGAAGAACTAGGAAGCGAATACCTGAAGGTTTCCGATCAACTAAACCATGAATTGCTTGACAGCTTTATTGCTGAAGGCGGTGCAGCAGCAGATTTTGAAGCGCCCAAAGATCCACTTGACAGCCACTTCAATGAATTGATTCATATCCTGAACGACAGGGAGAAAAAATTCAAGAAGCAACATGCGAAGGAAGTTTCTGAAAAGCTTGTTGGGAAGCAGCAGATCGTTATTGACCTTGAAAAATTAGTAGCGGAAGAAACCAATATTGGCAGGGCTTTTCAGCAGTTCAAAGAATTGCAGACAAAATGGAATGAAATCGGGAATGTTCCGATGAAGGAATATAAAAATGTGCAAGCGGCCTATCATCGCCATGTGCACAATTTTTATTACAACATGAAGTTGAGCAAGGATTTGAAAGAACTTGACTTCAAAAGAAATCTTGAACACCGTACTGCACTCCTCAGTAAAATAGAATCCCTTAACCAGATGGAATCAGTTAAAGGCGTGGAGCGGTTATTCAACCTTTACAGGATGGAATGGAGCGAACTGGGCCCTACAGCACCGGAAACTATTGAGCCCCTTCGTACACGTTACCGCGAGCTCATCGCACAGGCACTTCAACGCATCCGCGACTTTTATCACCTGCGACAGGAAGATGAGAAAAAGCATCTTGAAGAAAAGAAAATATTGCTTGAACGGGTTCAGAAAATAAGCGAAGAGAATTTCGACAATGCACGTCAATGGCAGACCATGACGGATACGATTGAGCAAATCCTGAACGACTGGAAAAAAATTGGCTACGCACCGAAAGGTGACAACGATAAAGTATGGCACGACCTGCGTCACGCGATTAACCAGTTCTATACCAAGAAGCGCGGATACTTCGGTGACCTTAAAAAGACTTACAAAGAAAACAAGGATAAAAAAGTTGCGCTTGTCACCAAAGCAGAAGCCATCAGCAGTGAAAAGCATGAAGCATGGGATGAACCAACTCAGAATATCATCCAGCTGCAGCGTGAATGGAAAGAAGCAGGCCATATAGATTATGGAGACGAAAACAAACTCTGGAAGAAATTCAGGGAAGCATGTGACCAGTTTTTCAATGCCAAAAATGATTTCTTCAAACTGCGTGATGCTGATCAGTACAAAAATCTTGAACTGAAAGAAACGTTGATCAAGCGCCTCGAAGATTTTCAACTTACAGGAAATGCAGAAGATGATTTGAAAACGTTGAAAGATTTTTCAGCAGAATGGAAAGACATCCCGCATGTTCCATTCAAGGAAAAAGAGCGCATCTATGGAAAATACAAGAAAGCCCTCGATGCTAAATATGATTCTATGAAGCTTGAATCCGGACAGATGCATTTGCTGAAGTTCAAGAACAATGTGGATATGCTTGCAGGCAGTGATCATTCCGACAAACTGATCAGCAAAGAACGGAGCATGATCAAAGAGCGCATACTGAAGTTGCAGGGCACCATCAACCAGTACGAAAACAACATGGGATTTTTCAGGAACTCGAAAAACATGGGCGGCTTGCTCCAGGAAGTTGAAGAAAATCTCACGAAAGCTAAGGAAGAGATGGAGTTGTTGAAAAAGAAATTGAAAATGCTGACGGAAGCCAAACCGGCCTAGGAAGAATATCGAATATAAAAATTCGAAATTCGAAAAAATAATTAATAGGAAATTTACTCACTCCATTGTTAGAAATGGCATCTATCAAAAGATTTAGGCTTTTAGAATTTGTCAGGATTGTTGAATACTAAAAATCTACATTCAACAGTGGTATTCACGATGGGATATTTTAAATTAATATCGACTTTTACTTTTTAAGATAAATTCCAAACTGGAACTGTATTCTTTAATTATTTTTTCTTTTTTCATTCGATATTTTTTCGTCCCGATAGCTACCGGGATTCGAGATTTAATATTCAAATTTATTCCTTGATGTCTTCCGAAATTCCATCTTCCGAAAATCCTTCACGTTTCACCGGCTTAAAGCTCGCCAAGCCAAAGACGGTTGCTGCCGGAATTCCGGCCGTCATAGAAAGCGCGTCACACATACTTTCTGAAATGGGACTCACACGCGGGTTGAAAGCATTAAATAAACTAAACCAGAAAGATGGATATGATTGTCCCGGTTGCGCCTGGCCTGATCCGGATAATGAGCGATCAAGCATTGCTGAATATTGCGAGAATGGCGCCAAAGCAATTGCCGAAGAGGCAACAACGAAAATACTGACAGCAGATTTTTTTTCCAAACATTCTGTTGAAGAACTTGCACAATTGAACGACTATGAAATCGGCAAGAAAGGAAGAGTAGCAATTCCTGTTTATCTTCCAAAAGGAGCAACGCATTATCAGCCTATCAGTTGGGAGGACGCATTTGAAAAAATTGCTTACAACCTGCATGCGCTCGATTTGCCTGATGAAGCCATCTTCTATACTTCCGGCCGAACCAGCAACGAAGCTGCTTTTCTTTACCAGCTTTTTGTACGAGAGTTTGGGACCAATAACCTTCCCGATTGTTCCAACATGTGCCATGAATCCAGTGGCGTGGCATTGACAGAATCGCTCGGTATTGGAAAAGGTTCTGTCACATTGGATGATTTTTACAAAGCCGAAGTTATTATTATCCTCGGACAAAATCCCGGCACCAATCATCCGCGCATGTTGACTGCATTACAAAAGGCAAAAGAAAATGGATGTATAATTATATCTGTAAATCCGTTGCGCGAAACAGGATTGATCGGGTTCAGCAATCCACAAACACTCAAAGGCGCACTGGGTATCAAAACGTCACTTACTGATCTTTTTCTGCAGGTTAAAATTAATGGAGACATGGCTTTGTTACAGGCATTGGAAATTCTCTTGCTTGAAGAGGAAGAAAAAAATCCACATTCGGTGTTTGATCATGAGTTTATAGAAAAACATACGCAAGGTTATAAGGAACTCACGAATCACCTTAGAAAAAAAAATATCAACGAACTTTTAGATCAATGTGGAATTTCATCGAATGAGTTAAAACAAGCTTTTGAAATAGTAAAATACAAAAAGAAAATAATCGCCTGCTGGGCAATGGGATTGACGCAGCATAAAAATGCCGTTGATTCCATCAAAGAAATTGTGAACCTGCTTTTGCTGAAAGGAAGTATCGGAAAGGCGGGCGCTGGTACCTGTCCGGTACGCGGACATAGCAACGTGCAAGGAGACCGCACGATGGGCATCTATGAAAAGCCTTCCGAACTTTTCTGCGATTCATTGCAAAAGGTTTTTGGATTTGATCCTCCGAGAGAAGCCGGTTATGATACTGTAGAATCAATTCACGCCATGCACAACGGAAAAGCAAAAGTATTTATTGCAATGGGTGGAAATTTTTTATCTGCAACACCTGACACACATTATACAGCTTCTGCGCTTCGCAAATGCAAACTCACCGTACATGTTTCAACCAAACTCAACCGCAGTCACCTGGTGCATGGAGAAGAAGCGATCATATTACCATGCCTGGCAAGAAGTGACCGTGATATCGTAAATGGTAAAGAACAATTCGTCACAACGGAAAACAGCATGGGAGTCATTCAATCCTCTAAAGGAAATTTGAAACCGGTGAGTGATCACCTGCTTAGCGAACCCGTAATCGTTGCACGACTTGCAAAAGCTGTACTGGGTGAAAAATCAAAAGTAAAGTGGGATAATTATCTCTCTCATTATGATTTGATCAGAGACGATATCGAAAAAACAATTCATGGCTTCAAAGATTTCAATAAAAATGTTCGCAAGCCCGGCGGATTTTATCTTCCTAATTCTTCACGCGAGAGCTCTTTTACAACCTTTACCGGAAAGGCACATTTTAATATTTCAGATGTACAGGACATTAAACTTGCGCATGACGAATTGCTGATGATGACTATCCGCAGCCATGACCAATTCAACACAACTATTTATGGATTGAACGATCGGTATAGAGGCATTCATAATGAGCGCAGGGTTATTTTTATGAATGTGAAAGATATTGTAAGTCATCATTTAAAAGCAGGTGACGTGGTTGACATTCTAAATTTTGAAGGAGGCATTGAACGCATTGCACATAAGTTCATCGTTGTCGAATACAACATCCCTGTTAAATGCACCGCTACCTATTTTCCTGAAACCAATGTGCTGGTTCCAATTAACATAACGGCCGATAAAAGCAATACACCGGTGAGTAAAAGTGTAATCGTGAAAATTAAAAAATCTATTGGCTAGTTGTCCGCACCCTGTTATCCGCCCTGGTAAATTTGTAAGCCCATAAAATCAACACAACCTGAATAGGCAAACGCACGATGGTGATCCATAGCCCCGGATTGTGTTCCCGGAAATAATTAATTGTCATTTGAATGTTAGCCGGAAAAACGGCAACGAGTAATCCGATGATGCACCATGCAGCCAGGCGTCTCGTGAAAGGGAAAAGTAGCAGGATGGCGAACACAATTTCACAAACGCCGCTGATAAAAACCATTTCCTCATGCATTGGAATCCAGGGAGGCATAATCCTTAGATAAAATTCAGGGTGAATAAAGTGCATGGTACCGGTTATGGTATATAACGCACTCATGATGAAAAGAGATTTTTTTTTCACCGGATAAATACAGGCTGATTCAATCGGCTCAATCCCTTTAAACTAATTTCCAATCTGGCTTCAGTCTTGGAAATTTCATATCCAGTCCTTTCAGCGTTTCAACAATTTTTTTCGCAATCAGGTATTCTTTGTACCTGTTGTGGTCAGCTGGAATAATGTGCCAGGGTGCATGAAGAGAACAGTTCTCAAAAACATCTTCATAAGCACGCATATAAGACTTCCATAATTTGCGCTCTTTAAGATCGCCTTCGTTGTACTTCCAACTTTTAGAAGGGTCACTTAAGCGCTCCTTGAGGCGTTTCATCTGTTCTGTTTTAGAAACGTGCAAATAAAACTTGAGAACATGGGTGCCTGTTTGTATGAGCAACTTTTCAAAATCATTGATCTGTTCGAAGCGCTGCTTAACGACCTTATTGTTAACCATGCCATGTACGCGCTGCACAAGAACATCCTCATAGTGAGAACGGTTAAAAACACAGATCATTCCTTTCCCCGGAACCTGCTGGTGAACACGCCATAAAAAATCATGATTTTGTTCTGGCATCGTAGGCTCCTTAAATGAAATAACACGGCAGCCCATTGGGTTCACAGCATCAAAAACATTTTTCACTGCTCCATCCTTGCCTGAAGCATCCATCCCTTGCAGAACTACGAGTAATGCATGCTTATGCTCAGCATACATTAGGTATTGCAATTCCTCCAGTTTAATTTTTAATTTTTCAAGATCTTTTTTTACAGAATCTTTATTGGTTTTTTCGGAAGCGTGCGTGGGAATGTCGCTTAACGTGATTTTTTTCATAAAAACGGATAAGATTCTGTAAAGATAGTTTTAAAAGCTGCGGAAATGGGAAATGCTAAATTGAACACAGAAGTTAAATGTTGAACAGGTAATAGATTGGCGAAATCATATTTGCTTTTGAGCATTTACATTCCAATCTTTGATGCTCTAAATTTTTCTATTCACTAAACCTCTTTTCTTATGAAAAAAGATTCTATCAGTCGACGAAGTTTTCACTCCGGCAAACTCAGCCTTCCGATCATTTTAATTTTGCTTTTCGCTTCTCCTCTACTGGCTTCCAATTATTATTGGGTCGGCGGTACAGGAACATGGAGTGACTATGCAACGCATTGGGCCACTACCAGTGGCGGTACCGTTTTTCATGTTACCATTCCAAGTCCAAGCGATGATGTGTTCTTTGATGTGAATTCGTTTCCGGCAACGGGTGATACTGTTTACCTGGATACTACAATTACGAATTGCAAGACAATGGATTGGACAGGAGCAACGAACGCTCCAACAATATACTGTCCGGAGTTCAGTAATATCATCCTGAATATTTATGGTTCCTTTCTGCTGACTCCTGGAATGCATTGGAATGCTGGCGGTGCATTGAACCTGCGTGCATCTGGATCGGCTAATGTGATCAATACCGCCGGTGTTACCTTAACTGGCGCAGCATCGTGGGATGGGATTAACTTGAGTTTTATGAACAATGCAACTTATAATCTGCAAAGCCCGCTTATCGTTCAGCCTTCCTCACAGGGTGATATTCACCTGTTGAAGGGAACCCTTTTCACGAACGGATACCCGATTACCTGTGAGGATTTCACAATGGATTCAGCAGCACTTTTCCTTGATACTTCTTTCGTTACCTGTTCTCAATGGTCGACAGGATACCACGTTCTCCTGCTTGATGCTGACAGCGCTTTCATGAATTGCAACAATTTGTATGCTGGAAAAAACCAGGTATATGCCAACGTTTCAGGATATGGAATTTCCGGTGACAGCTGTGTTTTCCATGACGTGCAATGCGAACATCTCAGCACAAATGCGTCGTCATATCACAATGTGAACATGGTTTCTTCTTACAATTCCATCAACGGAACAGACAATACATTTACTTCGTGCATCTTATCGGCCGCTACTTGCAACATATTCGCAAACTTAAATACTTTTGATACTCTTATTTTCAGTTCACCCGGACAGCAAGTTCAGATTGCCAATGGCTCTACAATAATTGTGAACGGATCACTTAGTGCTAACGGAAGCTGCGCAGGTTTAACAGCCATTACTTCTGCCGGTACAGGCACCATTAACAAAGCATCTGGAAGTGTGAATCTTAATTATGTGTTGCTGCAGAATATCACAGGAACAGGTGGTGCAGTATTCACTGCAAACAACAGCATAGACGCCGGCAATGTAACCGGCTTCATCATCAATGCACCTGCTCCGCAAAACCTTTATTGGGTTGGTGGAACAGGTAACTGGAGCGATGTCAATCACTGGTCTGTTAGCAGTGGAGGTGCCGGTGGCAGTTGTGTGCCGACACAATACGACGATGTTTTCTTTGATGCAAACTCTTTCCCCTCAGCCAATGATTCAATATACATTGATTTCCCAATAGTTTATTGTAAAAATATGGATTGGACAGGAGCAGCGAACGCTCCAACAATATACTGTCCGGAGTTCAGTAATATCATCCTGAATATTTATGGTTCCTTTCTGCTGACTCCTGGAATGCATTGGAATGCTGGCGGTGCATTGAACCTGCGTGCATCTGGATCGGCTAATGTGATCAATACCGCCGGTGTTACCTTAACTGGCGCAGCATCGTGGGATGGGATTAACTTGAGTTTTATGAACAATGCAACTTATAATCTGCAAAGCCCGCTTATCGTTCAGCCTTCCTCACAGGGTGATATTCACCTGTTGAAGGGAACCCTTTTCACGAACGGATACCCGATTACCTGTGAGGATTTCACAATGGATTCAGCAGCACTTTTCCTTGATACTTCTTTCGTTACCTGTTCTCAATGGTCGACAGGATACCACGTTCTCCTGCTTGATGCTGACAGCGCTTTCATGAATTGCAACAATTTGTATGCTGGAAAAAACCAGGTATATGCCAACGTTTCAGGATATGGAATTTCCGGTGACAGCTGTGTTTTCCATGACGTGCAATGCGAACATCTCAGCACAAATGCGTCGTCATATCACAATGTGAACATGGTTTCTTCTTACAATTCCATCAACGGAACAGACAATACATTTACTTCGTGCATCTTATCGGCCGCTACCTGCAACATATCTGCAAGCGTAAACACTTTTGATACTCTTATTTTCAGCAACCCGGGACAGCAAATTGAAATTTCAAATAATTCAACGCTGCAAGTAAATGATTTTCTATTTATTCAATCCAATCCAGGTTTCCCGACAAGTATTGAATGTAATTCCGGTACAGCAACAATTTCAAAACCTACCGATACGGTATGTACAGATTTTATCTATTTGAAAAATATTACAGCTACGGGAGGTGCAATCTTCTTTGCCGGCGACCACAGCGTTGACCTCGGCGGAAACACCGGCTGGAACTGGGTCCGATGCGCACCACTCATCAGCAACGTATGGCCGGGAGATTGTAATTATGATTTAGTAACCGACAATTTTGATTTACTCAACATCGGAGTTTCTTTTGGAGATACCGGTTATGTAAGACCTGCAGCTTCCATGAGTTACACCGCACAACCTTGCCAGGATTGGTATTACCAGTTTATCAATGGCGTCAATGTAAAACACGCCGACTGCGATGGCAACGGAACCGTGGATGCAAATGACACATTAGCAATTGGTCTTAACTACGGCCTTACGCATCCTGCACGCTTAATGCACCAGGATGAAAATAATAGTACAGGAACTTATCTTGCTTTTGTTTTACCGCCTGTAATTGTTCCGGGGAGTTCTGTGTCAGTGCCGGTTACATTAGGGACAAGCGCAGATCCTGCAAGCGGAGTTTATGGAATTGCCTTCACAGTGAATTACGATCCTGCATTTATTCAGCCGGGAACAATGAGTGTAGACTATGCATCATCATGGGTAGAGAATGCAGGGAATCATTTACATATTGAAAAAGATTTTCCGGGCGCAGGGAAGACTGACATTGCATTTACGCGTATTAATCACAGCGATGCATCGGGCTATGGGATAATTGCGACCCTTAATTTTGTTGTTTCACCGACAGCAAATGGTCCATTCAATTTATCATTCAGTCATGTAAAGGTGATCT
>JBDTTM010000064.1:0-13146 GCA_039930605.1 Bacteroidota bacterium | reverse complement strand
GCAAAGAAAAGTGATGAAAAAGGTTAAGTCAAGATGCACTTCACCGGAGCCTTACGATGTTCAGCGAACTTCTTTTTTGAAAGTCCGCTCTGTTTCCAATCTGAAATAATTTGCTGTCTCTCTGCACGTGATGCGTTCTTTTTTTCTAAGTCGCTCATCATCTTTTTTGATGCAAAGAAAAATGATGAAAAAGGTTAAGTCAAGATGCACTTCACCGGAGCCTTACACTAAATCGACACCCTAAAAGGTATCCACGGACAAATTTTACGAAAAAAAGCAATGCTATTGCGTAACCAACTTCTTACTTACACTCCCACATTCTGTCGCTAACCTAACTATATACATGCCCGCGCTTAACGATCCAACATGTACTTCTTGTTGATTAAAGCCCTCTGTAACTCCAAGCGGCTTCGAAAGCAGCACACGGCCAGTCATATCAAGCAATTGGAGTTGGATGCGCTCGTTGCCGTTTGCGAAGAAGTTTAGGGTTAGGTTATTAGTAACAGGGGCTAAGTATAAAGTAAAATCTGTAACTAAATTTTGATTAGCAAAAATACCAACATTAGTGGAAGAAAGTTTTACCGCCCAAAAGTCCTGCCCACCGTGGTATCCGCCACCGGTTACATCTAAATCATTAGAAGAAGTGTATCCGAGAATGATGCATCCTCCATCCGGGGTTGTTCTTATCGCTTGTGCTTCCTCTTGATCCGAACCGCCCAAGGATTTATCCCATAAAATGGTTCCAACGCTGTCAAGCTTAACTACCCACCAATTTGAACTCAACGTATCTACTGCCGCGGTAATATCTCCATCTTCTGACTCGGAAATTCCTGCAATGAGAATTCCACCATCAAGTGTTGTATCTATTGAAAATGCATCTTCAAAATGCATACCTCCCAAACATTTCTGCCATTGCAAATCGCCCGTACTATCTATTTTTATTAACCAATAATCTTGTGAAATTATAGAATGATTTCCTGACACATCAAAATCATTGGAGGTTGTGCTGCCACCAATGACAAATCCTCCGTCTCTAGTTTGCTTTGCCGATCGTGCTAAATCATCACCAGACCCTCCATAAACGCTTTGCCATATTATGTTTAGATTAGTGTCTAGCAATGAAATCCAGAAATCCGTCCACCCTCCATAAGTAGTCGTTGTTATATCTCCATCGCTAGAATGTATTTCTGCGGTTAATAAAAAATTTCCTTCCCTGGTTTGAAATAAATCAGTCGGATGATCATTTTGAGTACCACCGATACATTTTTGCAGCAAGAGTGAACCATTATTATCAATTTTAATAATCCAGATATCCCAAAAATTTACGTCATGATTGCCACTAACATCACCATCATTTGAAAGGGTACTTGAAGTTATAATAAAGTCGTGATCATTTGTTTCAATAATGCTTTGAGTTCGATCCTCATAGCTGCTACCACCAAAGCACTTTTGCCACTGGATACTACCCATGCTATCTAATTTTATTACCCATGTATCACTACCGCCATGGTTGCCACTAACATCACCATCATTTGAGTTGGTTGCACCGGAGATAAGATATCCTCCATCCGAAACTTGAATCGCTTTGGTCCCAAGATCATCGTTAGTACCTCCCAAACAGATTTGCCATTGTAAATTTCCAGTTCCGTCCGATTTCACGACCCAAAGATCATTCATGCCATGGTTACCGAAAACACTCCCATTATTTGAATAAGTGTCGCCCGAAAAAAGATATCCGCTATCACTTGTATTTATTAGGCACCACGCATCCTCATAATTACTGCCTCCATAACATTTCTGCCATTCAATAACGGGCACCTGAGCATTAATTTCCAGAGTAAGAAAAGACAACAGTCCAACAAACATTTTTTTCATGGCTCTAATATTTAATTACTGTATCCCTCCGGTGAACCACGTTCGAAAGATAAAAATTTAATGTGGTTATTTGTTGTTCTTCCAATAATTGGGTAGAAGCGTGTAGAGTTCGGAAGTTTTTGTTTCAGGAAGTTTTACTAAAACATCAGCCAGCCATTCTTGCGGATTGACATCATTCATTTTGCATGAGCCAAAGAAGGAATAAAACATAGCTGCGCGTTGAGCACTTACGTAGACGCTTGAGTTGCGTCCGCTGGGGCATTTTATTTTTCTTCAGCAGAAAGCTGTTATTCTTCAATACTACCTGGATGATGCGTGCATTATTAACATTACAGGCAATCTGGTATGAAAAACTTAAAACCCCACATACTTTTTACCATCAAGGGTTTCCGGTTTATTCCTGTGCGCTGTAGTGGGCTCGAACCACTGACCCCTGCCTTGTCGAGGCAGTGCTCTGAACCAACTGAGCTAACAGCGCGGGGACCTGTCTTGCATTATCTCAACAGGCAGGCGCGAAAATAGAAAAAGCCCGTCACAATATACATGTGCGGGCTTTTTTTCAAAGTGGAGTTTGCTATTCCAATAATAATTTTTCTGTCATCATTTCACCGCCGGTTTTCACAATAACCATATATAACCCACGATTCCAGGTTCCCGTTTGAAAACTGAATTGATTTTTACCTTCTTTTAACTGAAAAGATTCATCCGTCATTTCCTTTCCATTCAAGTCATAGATAGAGATATATACCAGATCGTCCGAAGCTGAATTGATTGTGATGTTCATTGCATCAGTGGCCGGATTTGGAAATACCTTCATCACATTCAGGCCTTCCCCTATTCTCAACGGAGAAGCTGCAACAGGCTGAACAATATGGGAAGTATAAACAATCTCCAATTTTGGACGAAGCGATGCATTGACATTGTCACTTGAAGCAAATACCAATTTCTTAAATGGTGTTTCATTTTGCATGGATAGCATAAACCCGAAACTGTGTGTAGGATCACCGAGCATATCCTTCACCATTTGCGTCACATTGATATTCGTGTAGTTTTGGGTTGCAGAAGAACTTCCGGAAAGTGAAACGCGACTTGTCGTTGTCGTACTTGGCTGGGTAACCCATGTTACTGTTTGCTCATCCCAGGTAGAAGTAATGCGCTGAATATAGGCGCTGTTGCTTCCGAAAAGTCCATAATGCTTGCCTTCATCACTTCCGGGAGCCCAATAAAGTGACAATGCTGCGCTCTGAATAATCGCACCATTCGGAATTGAACTCAGGTCAAACTGAATGAGCGACCTGATATTATGAGATGCTCCGCTTTTTGTCCATGCGATGGCGCAGTTTTCTGCAATGTTTCCAAAGTTACGTACACTGTACCCGCAAGGTACACAGCTGAAGATTTCTGCATCTTTTCCAACGGTTCCATTGGGCTGCAGGACAAGTGCATGTTGCGCTTTCGATGCTTGCGACAATAGCATTACTGCGATGAGAATGTATTTTTTCATTTGGTAAGAGGTAAAGTAATGTAAGAAGTGGAGCTTTATTACGTAACCAATTGAGAAAGTGTTTCTATTCTCCTGAGACAAATATTTTCCCGGTAAAAGATTTTGACTTACCGGCCATATAATATGTGTAGATGCCGGCAGTGACAGGCAATCGAACAGAATACTTTTGTCCCTTGAACGAAAATGAAGAGACAAGCCGTCCTTCAAGATTAAAAATCTTAACTTTAAGAGGATCTTCTGAATCGGCATTCACAGCAGTTATGTTTTGGTGATCAACAATGAGGTATGGCGATACCGAAGATGCATTGTAATTTGGAACAGTATTTACAAGACTGTCCGGCGTATATTCCCACCAGTCGTTGAAATAACCTGCTCCCTCTCCCAATCCCATATATCCTTTACCAAGTATTGAAAAACCGGTACCGAATGCGCGGCCCGTTGCCGGAAAGTCAGCCTTCGCAGTCCAGTTGTCGTCATATTGATTCCATTCATAAAAATCTACAGGATAGGATCCCTGTGTACTTCCGGTACCTATAAATCCTCTCCCCTCTAAAGCAAATCCTGCTGCTGCATCTCCGCCTGCACCGGGATAGTTAGCACGCTGCACCCATAAGTCATTCTGCGGCTGGTATTCATAAAAGTCGTTGTAGATCGTACCCGCAAAAGCGCCGCAACCGATGTAACCGTATTCCCCAATCGTAAACGCAACACATTCATATCTTGGAGCTCCGGGAAAATTCGCCTTCTGTGACCAGGAATTGCTTCCCCCGTCATACTGCCAAAGGTCATTCAGGTAACCTGCAGCGCCGGCTCCTGTGCCAACATATCCCCTTCCCTGTGTACCGAAAGCACAGGCATATCTCCGTTCCTGTCCGGCAGGCATGCTTGCGATCTGGCTCCATGAATTGTTGAGGGCATCATACTTCCAGAAATCTGCCGTATTGAAATTATTATTTACGTCATAGCCGGTTCCAACATACGCATTGCCGGTAATCACGAAAGCTACTGCACTGAATCGCGCCAGGCCGGGATAGCTTGCAACCTGCGACCATACGTCATTGACAGGATCATATTTCCACAGGTCATCATAAAAATTAGAATTGTAGCCAGTCCCGACATAACCGTAATTGCCGATGCAAAAACCAATGGCAGATCTTCTTGCTGCGCCTGCGAAATCTGTTTTCTGTGTCCATGAATTCTGGGCAGAAATGGATTGTAAACCTAAAATGATTGTGGCTGATAAAAAAAGGAGCTTTTTCATGGTGTATTGATGGCTGATTACTTAATACAACAAAACTATTTTTTAATATGAGAAAGACAAAGGTTTATTTTGATAAAACTTTCCATGCAAAGGCGAACTTTGCGGTCTTGGCGCCTTTGCGTGGAAAAAAATGCAGCAATGGAAATATCAAAAAAACCAGCTATCACAACACTTCGCAACCAACTTTTCACTGAAAAAAATATTTCGCTTTCCGTATTGAGACTGGATGAAATTCATCACCACATCAGCGGAAACAAATGGTATAAATTAAAATACAACGTCGAAGAATTTTTCCGGCTGAAGAAAAAATATCTTGTCACATTCGGTGGTGCATTTTCCAATCATATAATCGCAACAGCAGCAGCGGGAAAAGAAATGGGCATTCACACCATCGGAATTATCCGCGGTGATGAACTCAATGAAAATTCAAATGGAGCCTTGAAATTTGCTTCACAAAGCGGAATGAAATTGTTTTTTGTTTCGAGAATTGATTACCGGAAAATTCTTGATGCTGATAATTTGGAAATCGAAAACGAACTTCTGAAGTCGATTCCCGGCTTTTCGGATTTCGGGATTCAGTATTCGGATTTATTTTTTTTACCTGAAGGAGGATCGAATTCCCTTGCTGTAAAAGGATGTGCAGAAATCGTCAATTCAATTCCGGAGGGTTTTAATTTTATCTGCTGTGCCTGCGGAACCGGTGCTACGCTGGCCGGCATTTCAACAGCTTTGAATGAAAATCATACAGCAATTGGTATTTCTGTTTTGCATGGAGAAAAATTTCTTGAAAAGGATATTTTAAAACTGAACGGGAATAAAAATAATTTTCAGCTCCTTCACGAATACAGCTTTGGCGGATATGCAAAATCAAATGCTGAACTTGATTCCTTCTGCGAACAATTTATGCTGATGCACGCTTTCAAAATTGAACCGGTGTACACAGGTAAAATGTTTTTTGGTCTATACGACCTGATCAGCAAAGATTATTTTGCAAAGGGAACAAGAATTATTGCTTTGCATACAGGTGGAGTGCATTTTTTCCAAGTCTGATTCAAATTCTGTTTTATATTATTTGGATCTTGTGCCTTGAAGAATAAAGTCCGAAGAACGCGGCTACGAATATCCGAAATTCAACCAGAGAGTCACCACCGGGATTTGGGAAATGTCACTTTACCGGCATTGCCTTATCAACACGCATTTGTACACAAGTCCGCCGTTATTTCCCCCATCTCATAGAGGGAAAAAATAGCTTTGCGGAAACTATGAACCGTTTCCTGGCCGCCTCCGTTATCGGGCTTTTACTTTTAGCAATGTTCGCTACAGGCGTGTATTTCTATCAACGTTATTCTATCATCCTCCTCGATCCGATCCGGGCTGTACCGGCAGATGCGGCCATGATCCTGGAAATCAAAAATCCGGGAGAATCCCTGCGTGATTTCTTCTCCGGACCATTTCGTAAAAGTGTGGGCACCGATGAATGGATTGCCGGAGCTGAAAAAAATTTCACTTTGTTTGATTCATTACTCCGGGATAATAGTGACATCGCTGAAATATGGAAAGACCAGTCAATGGTTGTTTCCACACACCTGGTGAAAGCAGGCACCTTTGATTATTTATACCTCACCAATCTACCCCGGGGCTGGACAGAACAAAAACTGAAACGCTTTATCGAAGACGGCTGGAAAATGCCTGACCAGATTAAAAAGCGTGAGTACGAAAACGTAAACATCTATGAATCGAAGTTAAACGACTCAACAACCTTCACTTTTGCTTCGAGTAAAAGCGTTGCCATATTCAGCGTTTCTCCTTTGCTAGTTGAACAGGCCATCAGGCAATTAAAAGACGGTAACAGTGTGAGTCAGTCAAAAGCATTTCTCAAAGTGGTTCCGCCGGCATCCAAAAGTGGGTCCATTCATCTGTATTTTAACAACCAGTCACTGAAAGACCTTGCAACATCCATCTCGCCTGATTACGACAATAGCTTTTTCAAAATGGCTTCTTCCTTTGCACGATGGAACGGATTCACTATTGAAAGTGAGGAAGGTTTTTTATCAATGAAAGGAAATTCTGTGACCTTCGATACGAGCAGCATACTTGCCTATTACAGGAATCAACAACAGCAAACACTAAATACCGCCTCCATTGCTCCGGCACGCACAGCTTTGTTATTTGAATTCGGGCTGAGCAACTTCTCCGAATATTACAATCACCTCAAATCAAATGCAGGTTTGGCCCTGGATGCAGCCGACCGTCAAAAAGTTCTCAGCGATTTACAAAGCAAGTACAGCGTTTCTTTCGAACCTGCATTTACTTCCTGGATCGGAAGTGAAATGGCATTGATCATTACAGAGCCTGCCGGGATTACATTTGAGAATAACATTTATGCATGCATCAAAGCACGCAATTCAGCGGATGCGCTCAACCAACTCAACACCATCAGCAATGCAGTTGCAAAACAGGCCGGCGTTCTGCCAACTGAGGAAAAATACATGGATCACATCATAAACAACATCAATGTGAAGGGAATTATTCCATTGTTTTATGGCAAAATGTTTTCCGGGTTGAATGGCTGCAGCTACACCATGCTGAATGATTACATTGTCTTTTCCAACCAAAACGCTTCGCTGAAATCGCTGATAGATGAAAATGAAGAATCAAAAGTGCTGCAAAAGGATGATTTGTTTCGCAGTGCGACAAACCACCTCGATATAAAAGGAAATGTGCGACTCTATGTAAACCCGCAGCGATCTTCCAATCTCTACCATCCTTCCACACTTCAATCTTTTCTTTCTACTGTTTACAGCAGCGCCGGCATTCATGCACAATGGGATTACAGCGGTACTGTTCTCAATACGCAGATGCATTTTGACTTTCATAAAAAAACGATGAAGGAACCTGTGCTGTTCTGGTCCACACAGCTTGATACCATTCTGGCATCTGTTCCTGTTACAGCGAAAGAATCTGACGGCAAATCGTACGTGTATGTACAGGATGAAAAAAATTCTCTTTACAAATTGGATGAATCCGGCTCACCGGTATGGAAGAAAAACCTGGAAGAAAAAATCCATGGCGTAATTATTCCCGTTGACATATACCATGACGGGCGTCAACAATTGCTCTTCAACACTTCTTCCAAACTTTATTTGCTTGACAACAATGGCGAAAACACAGGGCATTATCCTATTCGCCTCCCTTCTCCTGCTACCAATGGCTGCACGGCTGTCACCACACCTTATAGTTTCAATGTATATGTGGCATGCAGCAATCACTATATCTATGCTTATGAAGCCGGAGGAAAACCTGTTGTTGACTGGAACTACCTGCATACTGTCCATACTGTAAGTAAGCCGATACAGGCATTTCAAACGCGGCAGAATACTTACCTCGTTGTGAATGAAGACAGCGGGAAGGTGATGATCACCGACAGAAAAGGCAATCAGAAAACTTCATTTGAAGATAAATTCATTCAATCGATGAATGGAAAGTGTTTTCTTTTCGAAAGCGATTCCAGCGGAAATCCTGAGTGGATGACTACCGATACTGCGGGAAGAATTATTTTATTTACGCCCGGTGGTACTGTACGCAAAACAGCGACAGGAGATTTTTCACCTGCTCACACGTTTTATCTGTCACATACAACCGGTAATTCCGCAGTTGGTGTGGTATACGAAGACAATGGCACCTTGTACCTTGTGAACGAAGATGGTGAAACGATACTTACGAAGCCGGTGAATGGTTTTACATCTCTGCAATCAGCGATTCGTTTACCTGACGGCAGCAGTGGAATGCTGCTCTCATCTCCTACCAATGATATGTTTACCATTCTGAATTCAAAAGGCACTGCAGAAAAAGGATTTCCATTGAAAGGCAGTATCAATCCTGTGATGTCAGAACTACACCGATCTGTAATAATCTGTGGAAGTAAGGATGGAATGCTCTATTGTTATAAGACTGAGTAGTGCGGCAATTAATTGGAATTTGTAAGTCCTGGCCTCTAATTCCATTCTTCATATATCTTTGCACCGAACGACAACCTCCACCAAAAAACAACAACCATCTGAAAATGACAACCATGAAACAACTCTGCACTATTTTCGCTTTCCTGCTTTTTATTACCGTAGCAGAGGCACAGGAAATGTTTGGAATTGCAAATAGCAACTATGCCGGAACAAACGGGATTTCCCTCAATCCCAGCTCAATGGTGGATTCACGATTGAAACTGGACATAAACATTCTTACGCTCGGAGTTTCCATTGATAATAACTACATCTATGAACCGAAAAGTCAATTACGCTTTTTTGGATTCAAACGCATCATTGACAATACGGGTAGTGGTAAAAAAGGAATAGGTTTTACTGACAAGAAGAATTTCGACATCAATGATTTATCCAAAACTTACTCCGGTTATTTTAGCAATACAGTGCGCTTTCCTTCTGTGATGTTCAGCTTGAAAGAAAATTATTTTAATGTAATGCTTCTAAATGTTCGTACTGTTTTTTCAGCAACCGATATTCCTGCCCCAATAGCTAAATTTGTGTACGAAGATCAAGGGATAGCCTATCCACCTCTCCAACAAAAAACACTTAATTTCAAACAATTCAAATTTGATCTTGCATCATGGGCAGAATCAGGAATCTCCTATGGACGTCCTATTATCGGAAAAGGGAATCATTTTTTAAGTGGCGCGATTTCAATAAAATACCTGCAGGGCTTTTATTCTGCATACCTAAACTCAGATGCATCGAGCATTTCTTTGGACACGATGGGTTTTACGGATACCGTTACTGTCAATAAGGCAAATATTGATTACGGTTATTCATACGATAAAAATGACAAGGGTCTTGATGTAATCAGGGGCCGGGGAATTGGTTTTGATTTTGGACTTACATACGAATACAGGCCGGAAAATCAACAGCATCACTATGAAATCGATGGTGAGACTCTTTCTGACCCCAGCATGAACCAATACCTCTTTAAAATCGGATTAAGTTTTATTGACATCGGAAAAATAAAATTCAAAAACTCATCAACTTATAGTTTACCAGCCCGGGCTCTTCTCATTACTCAATATGATACGGTAAACTTTGACGACATTACTGATTTTGATACTACGCTTAGTAATTATGCATACGGTGATCCGTCAAAAAGTTTTAAAGGAAGTTCCTTCAATATGGCTCTGCCACATGCCATGAGCCTACAGATTGACTTTCATGCCTGGAAAGGAGCATATGCAAACCTAACCTGGATTAACGCAATTAAGAACAGTGGACCTGGACCAAATGCAAACAGCACTATTGCGATTACTCCAAGATACGAATGGAAATATTACGAAGTAGCAATGCCGTTAAGCTTTTACGACTATAAACAATTCCGGCTGGGACTCGCTTTCCGTGTATTTGGTTTGACCGTAGGATCAGATAAAATCGGGGCGCTTTTAAAATTGACAGACCTCGGAGGAATGGATGCATGGGTGTCTCTTAAAATTCCATTGACTAAAGAACGCGTCCGTGACAGCGATGGCGATGGCGTTTCAGACAAGCGCGATAAATGCCGTGGCGAACGTGGTACATGGGCTACGCTTGGTTGCCCTGACCGTGACAATGATGGTATTCTTGACAAAGAAGACTCATGTCCCGACGTAAAAGGAATTGCTAAATTCCAGGGTTGCCCTGATACTGATAACGATGGAATCCAGGATAACCAGGATGATTGTCCGCTGACACCGGGATTACCTCAGTTCAAAGGATGTCCTGATACCGATGGAGATAATATTCCTGATCCGCAGGATTCATGTGTCACCGTTGCAGGTATTCCTGAATTCAATGGATGCCCTGACACTGATGGCGACCACATACCAGACCAAAATGATTCATGTCCTACAGAAAAAGGATTGATACAGTATAATGGTTGTCCTGATACAGACGGTGATGGATTGATAGACAAAGTAGATTCCTGTCCTCAGGTCGCCGGTCCTGCAGCAAACCATGGATGTCCTGTGATTGAAAAAGTGAAAGTGACAGAACCTGTAAAAGTTGAATTGACTAAGGAAGAAGAAGAAGTCATCAACAAGGTTTTCAAGAACCTTGAATTCGAAACAGGTAAATCTGTTATCCGAAACACTTCGTTCAATTCACTTGATGAACTGAGTTTATTAATGCAGAAAAAACCGAAGTTTAAACTGCTTGTTGACGGTCACACTGATAATGTCGGTAAAGCGCCTTACAACCTGAAACTTTCTCAGGGCCGTGCTGAAGCTGTGAAAAAATACCTGGTGGATAAAGGAGTAGATTCATCCCGCATCACACCGAAGGGTTACGGTATGACCAAGCCAATTGCTTCCAACAAAACACCAGATGGCCGTCAGAAAAACCGCAGAGTAGAATTCACCATCGTTGAATAAATGATTCCAGGTTTAAAGTATGAGCCCCGGCAAAATTCGGGACTCTTACTTTAGGCCTCAATCTTACCAGTCATTGAACTCACTTACCATCGTTATTATTACGCTCATTGCCTCTGCTCTTTCATCGGGCACTGAGATTGCATTTCTCTCTGCAAACAAACTCCGAATAGAACTCGACCGGAAGAAGGGGAGTATTGCAGCGCGTATTATTTCGAATTTCGTAAAACATCCTTCCCGTTTTATTGCCACGATGCTGGTGGCGAACAACATCGCATTGGTCATATACGGAATTGCCATGAGTGAAGAAATTCTGACTCCCGAAGTGTTGCAGCATATTCTTCCTATCAATTACCAGACACAGGTAAATGTTTTAATCGTTCAAACATTTCTCTCCACAATTTTAATTCTGGTGGCGGCCGAATTTCTCCCGAAAGTTTTATTCCGCATTGATCCGAACCGGATTCTGAATGTACTTGCCCTTCCCATTCAGCTGATCTATTATTTTCTTTATCCTGTCGTTGCATTTACAATCGGCATTTCAAAATTTGTTCTTACCAGGGTTTTGGGAGTCCAGTTTATTGAAGAGAAACCTGTATTCGGGCGGGTCGACCTTGATTTGTACATCCGAGATATCGGCTCCAAGAACAACCAGGAAGAGGAGATGAATGCCGGCATCCAGATGTTTCAAAATGCACTGGACTTTACGGAAGTCCGCGTGCGCGAATGCATGGTACCCCGCAAAGAGCTTGTCTCTATTGACGTTGATGAACCCATTGGGGCGCTGCATAAATTATTTATCGAAACCAAACTCTCACGCATCCTTGTTTACCGCGACAACATCGACAACATCATTGGCTTTGTGCACAGCAGTGAAATGTTCCGTGAGCCGGCTGACCTTATGGAGGTATTGTTGCCGGTAATCATCGTACCCGAAGTGATGGCAGCAAATGAATTACTCCAGTTATTCATCGAGCAACACCGTACCATTGCCGTAGTTGTTGATGAATTCGGAGGTACATCAGGTGTGGTTACCATGGAAGATGTGATGGAAGAAATTTTTGGCGAGATCCAGGATGAACATGATGTAACGGACACCACGGAAAAGAAAATCAGTGGAACAGAATTTATTTTTTCCGGTCGGCTTGAGATTGACATGCTGAATAAAAAATATGACCTCCACATCCCCGAAAGCGAAGGATTTGAAACGCTCGCAGGATTTATTTTTCATCACCATGAAAATATTCCGAAACCCAATGAGGAAATTGTCATTTCACCTTTTACCTTTACAATTATGTATGTTAAAGACAACAGGATTGAACTGGTAAGGATGAAAGTGAACCGGAAGGAAGACTAGCAACTGGAGAAATCACCGGTATTCCGATTTAATAAAAACGTATTTCTATTCTTACTTTTTAATCAGAACCCATGAAAAAAAATATTCTGTTATTTTTCTGCCTTTTGGTTTCAGCATTTAATTCATTTGGGCAGTTGCAAAATACCGGCTGGCGGAGACCCGGGTTGACCCATTTTCCCAACGACTGGACGAACCCTCAAAATGCTTTCGGCAGCGATGATCTCTATACTGAAGTATTACACCAATCAGGTTGCCGGTGCCCATTTATGGATTTATCATGGGATGATGGCATCAATTTTTCAACTTCAAATATTTTCGGCCCTTACGGAACTACAGATTCAGACAGGATAAATGGAGATTCTACTGACAACTGGGGACATTCGTGGTCGGATGCAGAATTGAGCGACTCCGTTTTTCTCCTCCGTATCTGGAATTCAAGCACGTTGTTGAAACAGGGATATTCAAATTTTGGTTTCAATATCCCCACAGGCAGCAGCATCAACGGAATTGAAATTCGGGTAGAAGCCCGTGGCGACAGCAGTTATATCATGGACTATGTAGATAATATCGAAGTGATGGTTTATTATTATTTACCGACTGCGGTTAACGAAATTTATTCAGCCACCACTGTTGTAACTGTATTTCCAAATCCTGCTGAAAACCTTTTGCACTTTCGTTTTAACCGGGACACAGAGCCGCAAAAAATTCAAATGATGAACATCCAGGGTGAATTGATATCCGAAAAATATTAC
>JBDTTM010000063.1:0-13153 GCA_039930605.1 Bacteroidota bacterium | reverse complement strand
CATCAAAATCACTTAACTCTTCCCGGGAATAGGTATTCCCGAGCGACATCATCGGGTACTTGTGTTTGATGGGTTTAAAAATTTTGGTGATCTCTCCGCCCACACGCTGCGAAGGAGATTCAGGAGAGAGAAATTGCGGGTATTCCTTTTCCAATTTTATGAGCTCAGTCAGCAACTGGTCAAAATCAAAATCGCTGATACTTGGTTTGTCGAGCACATAGTATTTATAGTTATGCTCATCAAGTGTTTTACTGAGCTCCTCAATTTTCTTTTTCGCTTGTGATTCAGTCATGGATTCAAAAAGGGAGCGAAAGATACTACATGAAAAGTATTTTTTAAAAATTAAAAAAAGAAGGATGGTTTGTTACCAGGGTTTAAGTACTCGCAGATCTCGTTGATAACGCAGATAATAAGCATGCAGAACAGATCATTGATTCAACGGCGAACACAATTCTTGTTTCATCACCATAAATCATTCACCATGGAAGCACGGAGAGCCACAGAGAAACTGCCATTAAAAATTGTCAAATAAAAAGTCCACTCCTTCGACAGGAACGGACTTTCAATTGAGTTTGCTATATTTTATTATTGAATTTTTATACTTGATTCAACAGTGAATTCGATTCTTGCTTCATCGCCAAGGAATTCAAGGTTTGGTTTCCCAATATTGAAATCATTCCTGTTGATCACTGCTTCGCCTTCGAAGGAATAGACTTTTGTTCCCCAAGAAGTTACTTTTTCTCCGAGGTAATTAAAAGGAACTGCGATGCTCTTTGTAATTCCTTTAATGGTGATCTCGCCATTCAATGAATAGTGATTTCCATTGCTGAATTTTTCATCAATACCATTTGTCTTTAAAATGATTTTCGGGTTTGCTGCAGTAAAGAACCATCCTGTATCGCGCATGGTTTCGTTCCGCATATCGCTTCCGGTACTGATATTTGCTGCATCGAATTGCATAAATACAGAAGAAGTCTTTGGGTCCCCTGTCATCATAATCATTCCTGTATCTACCGGCATCGCACCATGTGCTTTACCCATCCAGTGATTGATTGAATAAGAAACGAAGGAGTGACCTGCATCTACGGGATATTGTCCGCTGAGGGTTTTAATATCGGCGTTCGGCATAGCGGCTTCGCTGGTAACTATTGAAGCATCTTCTGTTTTATTTGTGTTTCCTCCTTTATTCAACAGTGGAGCAATCACGAGGGATACAATGGCAGTAAGCTTAATCAAAATATTCATCGATGGGCCTGAAGTATCTTTGAACGGATCACCAACTGTATCACCGGTAACAGCAGCCTTGTGCGGCTCGCTGCCTTTATAGTACATCTTGCCATCTATCTCCACACCTTTTTCAAAACTCTTTTTAGCATTGTCCCAAGCGCCACCGGCATTACTCTGGAAGATAGCCATCAATACGCCGGCAACAGCAACACCAGCCATTACAGCAGCAAGTACCTGTGGTCCATCTTGTCCAAAACCAAAGCCGATAATGATTGGGGTTGAAATGGCAAGGATTCCAGGCAATAACATCAAACGCAATGCAGCAGAAGTTGAAATCTGTATGCACTTATCATAATCCGGTTCCACGCCTTCTTTTCCTTCCAGCAAACCTTTGATTTCTCTGAACTGTCTGCGTACTTCCACCACCATTGCATTGGCAGCACGACCAACTGCACGCATGGCAAGCGCTGAAAAGAGGAATGGAATCATTCCACCGATAAACAATCCGGCAAGTACTTTTGCATTTGATATATCAATTACATCAAGTCCTGTAATTTCCTTGAATGCAGCGAATAATGCGAGTGAAGTTAAAGCTGCGGATGCAATTGCAAATCCCTTTCCGATGGCAGCAGTAGTGTTACCAACAGAATCAAGTATGTCTGTTTTTTCACGGACCTCTTTCGGCAGGTGACTCATTTCAGCGATGCCGCCTGCATTGTCAGCAATCGGTCCGAAGGCGTCAATAGCCAATTGAATTCCTGTAGTTGCCATCATACCTGATGCGGCAATTGCCACACCATAAATTCCGGCAACGCTGAAGGAAGCAATGATACCTCCTGCAAGCACGAGAATCGGTAGTGCAGTCGAAATCATACCTACGCTTAATCCGCTGATGATGTTTGTAGCTGCGCCAGACATAGACTGACGGGCGATTGTCATTACCGGGTTTTTACCCATTGCGCAATAGAATTCCGTGATCACGCTCATGAGAGCGCCAACGACCAGGCCGATTACCACCGTATAAAATACGTCTAAGTTGGTATACTGAATTCCTTTAATTGAAAATGTAGAAGGGAGTATTTTGGTAATTACAAAGTAACATGCAGCAGCAGTGAAGATGATCGCACCCCAGTTACCCATGTTCAGGGCTTTCTGCGGATTTCCATTTTCTTTAATGCGGACAAACCATGAACCTACAATTGAGAAAACCAATCCGACGATGGCGATTATAAGTGGAAGAATTACTGCTGACATGCCACCAAATTGATCCGGGTTCTCTTTGCTCATTACGACAGATGCACCCAATACCATGGTTGCGAGCACAGTGCTTACATAAGATCCGAATAGGTCAGCACCCATACCTGCAACGTCACCTACGTTGTCACCCACGTTGTCTGCAATTACGGCAGGGTTGCGCGGATCGTCTTCAGGGATTCCGGCTTCAACCTTACCCACAAGGTCAGCGCCAACATCGGCCGCTTTTGTGAAGATACCACCACCTACCCGGGCGAAGAGTGCAATACTTTCTGCACCAAGCGAGAAACCTGTTAATACCTCAAGTACACGTTTCAATGGAGCACCTAATTGCGCATTGGCATTGAACATGTGTTGAAACAACATGAATAATAAACTAAGTCCAAGGATACCAAGCGCCGCTACGCTGATTCCCATTACGGCACCACCGGAGAATGAAATGCTCAAAGCTTTTGACAAGCTTGTTCTGGCTGCATTGGTAGTACGCACGTTTGCTTTTGTAGCTACGCGCATACCGATGAAACCTGCGAATGCACTGAGGAATGCGCCGGTTACGAAGGCAAGAACGATCAGTGGTGAGGACGTTTCTGCATCTGCACTGATACCAAGCATGACACTCACAATTACAACGAAAACCGCCAGAATTTTATATTCTGCTTTGAGGAATGACATAGCGCCGGTAGCGATATATCCAGCGATTTGCTTCATGCGGTCAGTGCCCTGATCCTCTTTGGTAATGCGTGCGGTGATTATTGAGGAATAAATAAGCGCCAAAATTGCAATTACCGGCACCACGTAGATCAACATATCCATATCCTAAGTTCGTTAGTTGTTATTGTTTGAATTGAAAGTTAAAAATCCCTTTAGTTTTTAAAAAAGGGGTGCAAAGGTATTATTTGGGGGGAACTTTGCAAGAAAAGAAAATGCATTTACAAACAGGGGTTTTAGCTATAATTTTCTTCCGGGACAGCAGAAATTGTTATCAATATTTCTAAACTTCCAGAAGGGATTTATATTCTGTCTTTAGAAACATCTGAGAAAACAATTTTTCGAAAACTGATCATCTATTTAATGCGGATCTAAATTAAAATCACATTTTATTCCTGTTGAAAATACTGCTCATGCTAAAATAGCCCCGGCTGAAAGACGGGCGGAAACCAGGTTCAGGACATGATGTGTCCGCTCCAAAAAAATAATTTCATGTTTCAGATTTATATAGGAGATGATGTATTCTACCGTTGTGACTGCTGGGTATTATGATCTAGAAATGGTGGGTATTGATAACTTCATATTACTATCGTATGACTGATTTTGTGGTTTCAAAAAATAACTGCATCTTCGCGTCCCTTTTATAAAAAGCCAGCGGAGAATGGCTACCTGACATGACTCAGGGAAAGGGAAGAAGAACCATCAAAAAAGTAAAAATTAAAGCAAAATGCCAGTAAAAATTCGTTTAGCACGTCACGGTAAGAAGCATCAGGCTTATTACCATATCGTGGTAGCGGACGGTCGTGCTCCGAGGGATGGTAAGTTTATCGAAGTCATCGGTAAATACAACCCCAACACGAACCCCGCAACCATTCACATTGACGATGTGAAAGCCCTGGAATGGCTCAGCAAAGGCGCACAGCCGACTGACACTACCAAGGCAATTCTCTCTTACAAGGGAATCATTTTTAAACGCCACCTTCAGCGTGGAATTGAAAAAGGTTTGTTCACACAAGAACAAGCTGATGAAAAATTCCAGAAGTGGACAGAAGACAAGCACAACAAAATTGCAGAGAAGAAAGCCCGCGTTGCAGGTGATTCTACTAAGACAATGGAAGGACGTCTTGCTGATGAAGCAAAGAAACGCGAACTCATTGCGGAAAAGGTACGTGTTAAAAATACGCCACCTCCTGTAGAAGAAACTCTGGCTCCGGCGGTCGAAGCGGAAGCACCTGCTGCAGAAGCAGCTCCGGAGGGAGAAGCACAAGCGTAAGAGAAAGAATCAAGACGTAAGACTCAAGATTCAAGAATACAAAATCCGTTCTGCTCCCGACGCTTCGGGACAGGACGGATTTTTTATTGGTTGGAATTCTTTGTGAATCTTTGTGCATTAGTTCCCGATAGCTATCGGGATTAGTGGCTACTGTTTTTATTTTAAAAATGAAGAAAGAACTTTCCCTGATAAAAATCGGTTTCATCAGCAAGCTGAACGGCTTCAAAGGTGAGTTGGTACTTGCTACGAATGAAGATAACTTCTTTGAAGAGGATTTTTTATTCATCATGATGGATGGAATTGCAGTACCTTTTTTCGTGGAAAATATTTTTGAAAAAGGAGGAAATGTAATCGTCAGGTTTGAAGACGTAGATGATGAACAGAAGGCTTTGCAATTTGTGAAGCACGAAGTTTTTATTGATCAGAAAAAAAAGGAGGTAATTGCAAGCCATATTTCAATACAGGATTTGAATGGCTACCGGATTATTGACACCGCTTTTGGTGACCTCGGTCCTATTATCCGGATTGAAGAATACCCGCAGCAGGAAATTGCTGTCTGCATCTTTAATGAGAAGGAAGTAATGGTTCCGTTAAACCCTGATTTCATAGAAAGCATTGATGACATCCAGAAGAGCATCCTGGTATCCTTACCTGATGGCTTGATTGACGTTTATCTCCAGTAACAGATAAGAACTTATAAATTATTGCCATGAAGGCACCAAGGCACGATAAAACTCTAAAAATCTTTGTGACCTGGCGACTTTGTGGCAATTGTTCTTTATTAAAATCCAACTGCTACAATATCGACCCTGCAAGGATTTGACTTAATACTTAATACTTCTTACTTTGGACTTCCCTTATGTCCGAAACTACCTTTCGATTCAGACAGTTTACAATCCACCAGGATAAATGTGCCATGAAAGTCGGGACTGATGCAGTACTTCTTGGTGCATGGGTAAATGTAAACGGATCGAAAAATATTTTGGATATTGGAACAGGCACAGGAATTATTGCGCTCATGCTTGCGCAGAAATCAACAGTGACTATTCATGCACTTGATATTGATGAAGGTGCTTTCAGGCAATGCGAAGAAAATTTTAAAATATCTCCCTGGGTCGACAGGCTCTTTGCCCATCACCTCCCCTTCCAGGAATTTGCATGCACGTCAAATTTGAAATTTGATTTGATCGTTAGCAATCCACCTTACTTCCACCATGCTTCTAAACCTCCGGAGGAACTTCGCTCACAGGCCAGGCACCACGACCAGCTTACATTTGAAGATTTATTGCTCGGTGCAAAAAAACTTTTATCGCCAGATGGAAAACTTAGTGTCATACTTCCCATTAAAGAAGGAATGGAGTTTATGGACATTGCCATGCGCCATGGATTATTCTGCCAGCGAATGATGAAAGTAAAAACGAAACAGGACAGGCCTGAAAAAAGAGTGATGATGGAATTTTCCTCTCACTTTGGGGTGATGGATGAAACGAGCATCATCATTCACGATGCCATTGATCAGTTCAGCAGTGAATACAGGAAACTGACAGGAGAATATTATTTGTAAGCCCTTGCTAGTTGGAAATTTCTTTTTTCGTAATCCCTGCCATTTTTCTCAGTTCAATTACGGCATAATGCATTCTTCCTACGCAGGTATTGATATTGATCTTCAGGAGTTTTGAAATCTCCTTGAATGACAGTCCTCCATAATGCCTGAGAATTACGACCTCACGCTGGTGATCAGGAAGTCTTTCAATCATGAGACGCACGGCAGCTGTTTTTTCATCCTCAATAATTTTTTCCACGGGATTTAAATCACGTTCAGGAAGGATGTCAAATGGACTCCATTCATCTGTTTCGCGGATCATCACCTTGTTTTTCTGTGTGCGGAAATAATCGAGTACGATATTCCGCGCAATACACAATGCCCAAGGCAGGAACTTGCCCTGTTCATCATAATTTTTCCTGCGAAGACTGGTGATGATTTTGACGAAACAGTCCTGGAACAGATCTTCTGCCAGCTCGCGATTCCGCACGAGGTAAAAGATCACAGAGTAAATCCGCTCTTTGTAGCGAACTAGAAGTTCAGCAAGTGCATGATCGTTGCCTTTCTGATAGGCATTCACGAGCTCCTGGTCAGTCATCAGATGTGGATGGGTCATAGTGCTTCCGCTTTAATGGTTAAATTAATAAATTCCTCTGCGTACAGAGTATAAACCGTAAAGTAGAAGTTGACTATAGAATATCCGCGTTAAAAAAATTTAATCTAAAAAAACAAGAGTATAGTTTACTCGATGGGCGGATTATTATTTAAAGTTTCGCCAAATATATATGGTAGATTGTTCTTTTGCAAATTTATTTTCAGAAATCATTAACAAAAGAACGGTTAAATCTTACAGTAAAGCCTCCTGAGGGTGGTTTAAATGACCACATGTATTTGTATTTTTGACAAAAATCGCAAAATGAACGAATACCCGGCAGTTAAAAATTACATAGCTGGAAGCTTTATAAATGGCACAGCAAAATCGATGGATGTGATTAGTCCACTGAATGGCAACGTCATTTCTACGGTTCCTCTCTCCTCTGCCAATCAACTGGATGAAGCTGTGAAAGCAGCCCAGGCTGCATTTCCTGCATGGAGTGCCATGCCTATAAAAGAAAGGGTGCAGATTTTTTACCGCTATAAAACATTGCTGGAAAAGAACATGAATGAACTTTCGGCAACAGTCCATTTTGAGAACGGAAAGACTATTGATGAATCGAAAGCAGAAGTTGAAAAGAGTATTGAACTCACTGAATTTGCCTGCTCCCTACCCCAACTTATTTCAGGAGAGCTTCTGGAGGTAAGTAAAGGCGTAGAATGCCGGGTTGAACACAAGCCGTTGGGAGTAGTCGCCTCCATTGCACCATTTAATTTTCCAAATATGGTTCCCCACTGGACCATTCCAAATGCAATAGCCCTTGGAAACTGCATGATACTAAAGCCGAGTGAACAGGTTCCAATTTCATCAAACAGGATTGCTGAACTGTTGAAAGAAGCAGGCCTTCCGGATGGTGTTTTTAATATTGTAAATGGAGATAAGGAAATTGTTGAAGCCATTTGCGATCATCCCGGCATTGAAGCGGTGTCCTTCGTAGGATCAACAACAGTTGCAAAAATTGTTTACAAAAGAGCAACTTCAAATTTTAAAAGATGCCTGGCGCTGGGTGGAGCAAAAAACCATTTGATCGTCCTTCCTGATGCACATGTTGATATGACTGCGAGCAATGTGACAGCGAGTATGAGCGGATGTGCGGGACAACGCTGTATGGCTGCAAGTGCCATGTTAGCTGTTGGACCTGTTGACGCCATCATCAGTAAAATATGTGATGAAGCAAAAAAGATTGTGCCTGGAAAAAATCTCGGAAGCGTTATCAGTAAAGCGGCAAAAGATAGAATTGAACGATATATCACTGAAGCAGAAAAAGCAGGTGCGAAAGTGCTGGTTGACGGCCGCAACTGGAAAGTGGAAGGAAATGAAAATGGATTTTACGTGGGTCCGACGGTGATTGATTTTGTTACTCCGGAAATGGCAATCGCTAAGGAAGAAGTATTCGGCCCTGTGCTGGCAATCATCCGGGCTAAAGACCTTGATGAAGCGCTAGCAATTGAAAATTCTTCCGCTTATGGAAATGCCGCATCTGTATTTACGCAAAGTGGTGCAATGGCACGCCAGGTAATGGAACGTGCCAGTGCAGGGATGATTGGTGTGAACGTAGGTGTTCCTGTTCCGCGTGAGCCATTTTCCTTTGGTGGATGGAATGACAGCAAATTCGGTGTTGGAGATATCACCGGAAAAAGTTCTATCGAATTCTGGACTAAGTTGAAAAAGACAACGGTGAAGTGGAATCCGGAGGGGAAGACGAACTGGATGAGCTAACAGGTACGAAAAGCGAAAGACTTCGAATTTGCGAATGAAGACTGATGGTGCGAATATCGAATGCCTACGAATTTGTGAAAGAAAACCTTTGGGTATTTTACATATAAATTGAAATGACATGGAAATTGAATTGACTGTTTCAGAAAAAGAAGAGATACTTCGGAATAATTTAGACTATACGATTTTTTCATGGAGTAAACAGTCGGGATTAAATCCTTTGAATATAAAATCAGCCAAAGGGGTTTACCTGTATGACAGAGGCGGAAAGAAGATACTGGATTTTTCTTCGCAACTAATGAATATGAATATCGGTCATGGGCATCCTCGTGTGAAGGAAGCCGTGATGAGGCAAATGGATGAGGTCAGCTTTGTGCATCCGGGAATGATCACCAAAGCGCGTGGAGAGTTGGGGAAAAAACTGGCGGAGATTACGCCGGGAACTTTAAAGAAAACTTTTTTTACCAATGCCGGTGCTGAAGCCATCGAAAATGCCATCAAGTTTGCCCGGCTGTATACTGGTCGTCATAAAATAATTTCACTTTACCAGAGTTACCACGGTGCTTCTTATGGTGCCATGAGCGTTGGTGGCGATCCGCGTAAGCTTCCACACGACTCACAGCAATCGCCCAACTTTATTCATGTTGAGAATCCATATTTCTATCGTTGTCCATGGAACAGTGCAACACCTGAGGAATGTACAGAGAATGGCGCAGCACACATGGAGCGACTTATTAAATATGAAGGTCCCGGAAATATCGCAGCGATATTGATGGAAGGAGAAAGCGGTTCCAGTGGATGCATCAAATATCCGCCGGGCTATTGGAAACGAATTCGTGAAATTGCAGACAAATACGGCATCCTGTTAATTGCCGATGAGGTGATGAGTGGCTTTGGGCGTACCGGCAAATGGTTTGGTGTGGATAACCACAATGTAGTTCCGGACATCATGTGTTTTGCAAAAGGATTGACGTGTGGATATATTCCATTGGGTGGAATGATTGTGAAAGAAGAATTGATCAACCAATTCAACGACAAGCCTCTCCCCTTGGGTCTCACCTACTCTGCTCATGCTGTAGCTTGTGCCGCTGCTGTGGAAGTGTTACAAATTTACGAGGATGAGAAACTCATTGAAAATGCTGCTAACATGGGCGCTTACATGATCCAGCAGGTTGAAATAATGAAACAAAAACATCCAAGCATCGGTGATTTTCGGACAACAGGTTTACTGGGATGTATCGAACTTGTGAAGAACAGGAAAACAAAGGAACCCATGGCTCCGTGGAATGCATCACCGGCTGAAATGGAAATCATGAATAAGGTGAATGCAAAAATTGCTGAATTGGGAATGTTCACATTTGTGAGATGGAATTATATTTTTACCTGTCCGCCATTGTGTATTACGAAAGATGAAATGGATGAAGGATTGGAAATAATTTCGAAAGCTATTGCTGTAGCTGATCCTTATTGCAATTAGGTTACAACCGATTCTAAAATATTAAACCTGTTTATTTGGTTTTAATTCAGACTTCAAACTTGCAATTTGTGCTCTCAATATCAGCGGGGCATGAAGAAACAAATTGCAATTTCAGACAAAAAAATTATTGAAAAAAATTACCTGGTCAGGGGACAAAAAATAATGATAGATCGTGATCTGGCTCTATTATATAATGTACAAACCAAGGTCTTGAAGCAGGCAGCTAAACGAAATAGGGAACGTTTCCCGGATGATTTTATGTTTGAAATGTCAAGACAGGAATTTCAAAATTGGAGGTCACAATTTGTGACCTCCAAATCCAAAGATAAAATGGGCCTTCGGTATTCTCCATATTGCTTTACAGAGCAAGGGGTAGCAATGTTGTCAAGTGTTCTTAAAAGTAAAAAAGCAATTGAAGTTAATATTCAGATCATTCGCATATTTACACGGATGCGTCGGGCAATTGCGTCGCATAAAGATATTTTATTAAAATTATCAGAGCTTGAAAAGAAAGTTTCTAAAAATGATAAGGAAATTCATGTGATATTCGAGGCATTAAAGCAATTGATTCCTCAACCCATAACCGAGCGGAAAAGAATGGGATATAAACCAACCTGGAATACAATTATTGATGACAGAAAGAAATTATAATTCATCATTATACAGCGAAGACCTCGCCCCCGTTCCGCAGGAAAAGCGAACCTGGAATACCTGGAACTATGCTGCACTCTGGATCAGCATGAGTTTGTGTATTCCAACTTACATGCTGGCAAGTTCATTGATCTCTGGAGGCATGAACTGGTGGCAAGCCATTCTCACAATTTTCATCGGCAATACGGTTGTTCTTGTCCCGATGATATTGAACGGACATGCAGGAGCAAAATATGGAATTCCGTTTCCGGTACTTGCCCGTGCAAGTTTTGGTGTGCGCGGCGCAAATATTCCTGCCATGTTGAGAGCAATTGTTGCTTGCGGCTGGTTCGGCATCCAGACCTGGATAGGAGGATATGCATTGTACCTGATGTTTAATATCTGGTTTCCATCCTTTGAAAACCTGCCTGGAATATTTCCTGCTTCCTTTGGATTGAAAACAGGACCGGCAATTACTTTTTTTCTATTTTGGTTGTTAAACATGTTTGTCGTTTATCTTGGTGTTGAAAGCATCAGGAAATTACTTGTGTTCAAAGCATTTTTTCTTCCGGTCGCTGCGTTGGCACTGTTGTTCTGGGCCATATCAGCAGGACATGGATTAGGACCAATTTTATCGCAGCCATCAAAATTTACAACCAGTGCTGAGTTCTGGAATTTTTTCTTCCCTGGACTAACAGGAATGGTTGGTTTCTGGGCAACGCTTTCATTGAACATTCCAGACTTCACACGATATGCCAAAAGTCAGCGTGCACAAATTACCGGTCAGGCAATAGGCCTTCCTGCTTCTATGACTTTGTTTTCATTTATCGGTGTAGTAGTCACCTCTGCAACATTTATTATATATGGAGAAACCATCTGGGATCCATTGGTGCTTGCAGGAAAATTTGAAAGTAAATTGCTTGTTAGTGTAGCCATGCTTGCTGTAACCATTTCCACACTTGCTACCAACATTGCAGCGAATATTGTGAGCCCTGCAAATGATTTTGCAAATCTTTCTCCGGCTAAAATAAATTTCAGGAAAGGCGGATATATCACAGGCATCATCGGCATCTTAATATTCCCATGGAAATTAATCGCTGATCCCAACGGATATATTTTTACCTGGCTCATCGCTTATTCCAGCCTTCTGGGTCCCGTAGGTGGAATCATGATTGCTGATTATTTTTTTATCCGCAGAAAAAATTTATCCACTGCTGATTTGTATTCACACAATGGAATTTATAATTATACAAACGGCTTTAACCGAAATGCAATTATTGCCTTGCTGGCAGGAATTATTCCAAATGTCCCCGGCTTTCTACTTACCACCCAGTTAATCTCGAAAGACGTCTTTCCTGATTGGATTTCTCATCTTTACAACTATGCATGGTTCGTTGGATTTGCAGTTTCATTTTTTGTCTACTTGGTATTGATGCAGCGGAGCCACAAATCAACTAATTAACCATTCAATAAATTAACCAACTACCATGGATGAATTCTTAAACGAAGCCATTGCGGAAGCCAAACAGGGAATTTCTGAAGGTGGTATTCCAATCGGTTCGGTTTTGGTGCGCGATGGAAAAATAATCGGTCGCGGACACAATAAGCGTGTGCAGGATGGCGATCCGGTGACACATGCAGAGATTGATTGTCTCAGGAATGCAGGAAGGGTTGGCAATTACAAAAATGCTGTCCTCTACTCTACTCTAATGCCTTGCTATTTGTGTGCCGGGGCAGTTGTTCAGTTTGGCATCAAAAAAGTTTATGCAGGTGAGAACGAAACATTCTCCGGTGCAAAAGAATTTATGGAGTCGCATGGAGTTGAAGTGATCAACCTCGAGTCTGAAGAATGCAAAGAGATGATGCGTAAGTTTATTGCTGAACGCCCTGAACTTTGGTTTGAAGATATCGGTGAACTGTAATTTTTATTACTTTTCAAATCTCAATTTGAAATTATGTCCATACTAATTAAGAACGGAAGAGTTATTACTGCCTCAGAAGATTATGTGGGCGATATCTTTATTGAAGGTGAAACGATATCTGCTACAGGGAAAAATCTTCAGGTCAGAGCGGATCAGACAATTGATGCATCAGGTAAAATGATTTTCCCTGGAGGAATTGATCCACATGTACATCTTGAAATGCCTTTCATGGGAACCTATTCCAGCGATAATTATGAAACCGGAACGCTCGCTGCATTGCATGGCGGCACTACCATGGTGATCGACTTCATTTTGCAGACACAAGGCAAATCCTTGCGCTATGCACTGGAACAGTGGCAGGGACGAAGCAAAGGCAATTGTTATGGAGATTATTCCTTCCACATGGCTGTGACTGATTTCAATGAAGACACAAAAAAGGAAATTATTGAGATGGTAGAGAAGGAAGGAATCACTTCCTTTAAGACTTTCATGGCTTATAAAGGTGCCTTGATGATTGACGACAGGCAGATGGTTGGGTTGATGAATGAAGTTAAAAAATGTGGCGGCATGGTAACCGTTCATGCAACCAATGGGGACATGATTGATTTCCTCATCGCCAAACATCGCAGTGAAGGAAAATTATCTCCGCTTTACCATTACCTTTCCCAGCCGGAGATCACTGAAGCCGAAGCGACAGGCCGATTTTCAGACATGGCAAACTATACCGGTTGTCCTGCTTATGTGGTTC
>JBDTTM010000062.1:0-13210 GCA_039930605.1 Bacteroidota bacterium | reverse complement strand
AACTTAATCCAAAGGTTCGGCTGACCGACAAACTTTGGCTGTATTGATTCACCAATTGATAATAAAGCGCTTCAAAAAATTTGCGGCTACGGTTTCGCAATCCATCTCCCGCTGTGCTTTTGGCTGGCGATTGTTTAAGTCCCAAATGATTGAGTTTTCCACTCATCGCCCTTAGTCCTTCACAGGTGTCTCCCATGGAGTCACAGCGACTTAAAATTCCGAACAGCATAGTGATAAGGTGAGTCCAACTGTGAAATGATTTGTAATAATAATCTGAGTTGGTTTGATTTACCAGTTTGTTGAAATTCGCTTTGTTTATCAAAGAAAGCAGTTGCGAGAAAATCGGCTGACCGACAAATTAAATTTCCGTATTTTTATCCATGTCATAATTTGGTTTTGTGGTAAAACAAAATTAAGACATAAAGTGGGTGGTCCTTTAGCCACTCACTTTTTAATATTTAGTCGGTTAGTAGTGATTTTTTCACTAAAAATTTGGTTGTCTTTATCCTGTCATCTAATTGTACATTTAAAATATAGACACCTTCGGCAAGAACTGATACATTAATGATTTTATTATAATCACCTTCAATAGTTCCTTCATCGTACGCATATATTTCCTGTCCGACAACGTTGCTTACAGACAAATGTATATGTGCTGTGCGCTTTACATTAAATTTGACATTCAGAAATTCGCTTGATGGATTGGGATATAGGTTGATAGCTATTTCTCCGGGTTCAATAGGTTTAATTCCCACACTGGATTGATCCAGGTAAGTTGATGCAAATGTAGTTGTAGTACCATTAGCTATTGTAGTAGAAACGTTACAAAGAAAATAATGTGTACCGGGTTTAAACCACGCATAATTATCACTCGTATAATAGTTAAGAATACCACTGGTCGAATCCCTGTAAGTTTCCTGCCATCGAACACGAAGCACGTTAGTAATTGTACCCCATGGCAGAATGAGCGTGCCATACCCATCTGCAATTCCTGTCGTTTGTCCTGTGCGGTAATAAGTGGCTCCTGCGAAATAGGTTCCGGCGAAATTATCATTAAAGGTATTGTTGAATGTAAAGGGGTATGTTATAATTGTTTCTTCATCCGAATAAGGGAAGACCAACGTACCAAACACATACCCGGTTCGGGCAAGAAGATTTGAATTTGCATTATCAAATTCATAGGCCCCGGGCTGCATGCCTGCAATGTTAGCGGTAGGAAAACTGGTTCCGTACCCTGTAGAAGCAGCCGTTACAAAAGTTAAGCTGACTGTATTTTGGTTTGCCATTGACGCAAAATTCCAGGTTACATTAGCCCCTGCTGCACCCGCTATCAACGCGGTGGGAGTTGATGAATGGTAGGTGAATGACTCGCCGAGTACAGGATTAAAATTAGCAGCAGTCATGGTAGGTTGTGCATCGGAAACTCCCATAGCAATGAACATTCCGATCATAATAGAAGAGTAGATTTTTTTCATGGGTTTGCATTTTAAAAATTATTTAAGCGCAAACATAAGTAATTTCGGCAAGTGAATATTCTCTGGAATTTACTGCCTCTTTGTAACTTTCTGAACTTTGGAAATTGTCGGGCTGGAATGGGATATCGATGGTATTATGTTTCTTCTTCTTCTTCTTCTTCTTCTTCCTCCACCAATTCTTTCAAACCTTTCAGTACTTTGTCCCAGCCCTTCATAGATTTTTCATATCTTTCTTCAGCACCCTCTTCCTGCCCTACATCATCCGTAATTGATAATGTCGTTTTTCCGTTTTTATATGTTAATTCGTCCGTTACTGTTGAAAATGTCATGGCTTTATCTTTATCGGATTGCCCATTCTTTAAGGTATACTGTAAGAGCTTTCCGGGTTCAATTTTTACTATTTTCCCCCTCATTTCAATTTTTTTTATTAAAAATATTCTCCCCTTAAAAATTATCTGGCTGCCAACCTTCCATTTTGAAAAAACCTCGCAATTGAAAAAATATTTTTTTGTTTTTTCGGGGTTGATTAATGCATCCCACACTGCCGAAGGTTCTGCTTTAATTGTTACCTTTTTTTTTACTATAAATTTTTTCATATTCTATTGATTTGTCTGACGTTTTAATTTATTTGAATTTCTATTACCTGTAATGTTATATAACTTTACAGGTTTCAAACTCTTTTATTCCGATCAATGGAGATTTCATTTTGCAACTTATTTAAAAGAGTAATTTTACCTTTCTCTGATAATGGACATAACCATTGATCGGCATTTAACTGTATTAGTATTTTTAATTTTGAACTAAATTGATTACAAAAAAATGTGCCATGAAATGCCTTGTAAATTTTAGAATCAAATAACCCATTTCTACGGCTTTTCCCACATTGGAAGGTTTCTGTGTATCTCAACGTGCAATTATGTTTACGACGAAAAACATGCTAACAATTGAAAAACAATCAACATGACTATGTTAACCACGATTTTATTAGTAATAGCAAGCATCATTGCCTTGGTCTTAATCGTTGCACTATTCACTAAGAAGGGATATGATATCCATTGTGAAATCACTATCGATGCACCGCTGCAAAAAGTATTTGACTATTTAAAGTATATTAGAAACTGGGACACCTTCAACGAGCGGGCCGTGGCTGACCCAAGCAGGATAAACGAATTTAAGGGCACTGACGGAAGGGTTGGATTTATTTCAGCATGGAGAGGAAATAAAAAAGTTGGAGAGGGCGAAAAGGAAATTATAAATATTGTTGAAGGGAAAATAATTGAAACTGAAATCCGATTTGTCAAACCCTTTGCAGTCACCGGTCATACCAATATAGGTACAGAAGCTGTTTCCGAAAAGCAAACCAAAGTGACATCAAGCAATGCAAGTACATTGAAATATCCCCTGAACTTCATGCTGCTTTTCGTGGAAAAGGGGATTGCGAAAGACATGGAAATAAGTTTGGCCACTTTGAAAGATATTCTTGAAAAATAATCATTTTTTGTTTCTAAATTTCTGCTGAATCAAACCTGACTCAAACAGATTGATGGATATCAGCAGGATAACAGTTCAACAAATGAATGGTGTTGATAAGTGAAAAAAGCTATTTTAGCCTTCATGCCGCTAAACATACAACGTAAAGAAGTCCTGACATATGGTATTTCAATGGCCTTGCTGTTACTGTTGCTTAAATGGCTTGAAGCACATTTCATTGTTTTTAATTATCGCCTGGAATTTTTTGTAGGAGCGATTGCCATTATATTCATGGTATTGGGTATTTGGTTAGCAGTAAAGCTTGTAAAACCAAAATTGGTGATTCGTGTGGTTGAGAAGGAAGTTTACATAAATAATCTTAAGCCCGGAGAAATAAATCAAAAAGAGATAGAAAAATTTGGTTTAAGCAAACGTGAGCTGGAAGTCCTGGCATTAATTGCTGCCGGATTAAGTAATGAAGAGATTGCAGGAAAATTATTTGTAAGTTTGAATACGGTGAAAACACATTCTTCCAATATTTTTTTGAAACTGGATGTCAAACGCAGGACACAGGCGATTGAAAAAGCTAAACGCCTGAATATTATACATTAAAGGAACTCATGCTTTAGAATGAAAGCATGAAAGCTCAACCGAAATCACCCGAAAGTGTGAAGGAAAACGGATTGGCTTAGTTTTTTTTTGCGCTTAAATCAATCTTGCTAATCAAAAATTATGAAAAGAAGCATTTTAATTTTCGGGACCATTGCTGGCGTAATTGTTTCCACCTTCATGGCAATTGCAATGGCAATAATGGGATGTGACAGCGAAAATGGCGCTGGTAATGGTGGAATGATCATCGGCTTTAGTTCAATGGTCGTTGCCTTCTCTTTTGTATTTGTGGGCATTAAAAATTACCGCGACAAACAAAATGGGGGAACGATTACATTCGGACAGGCGTTTTTACTCGGCACGATGATAAGTCTGATTGCATCAACTATATATGTCGCGACCTGGGCTGTGGAATTCCACTACTTTTTACCGGATTTTATGGACAAATACGCTGAAATGCAGGTTAAACAATTGCATGATAGCGGTATAACCGGATCAGCGCTTGACTCAGCCATAAAAGATATTGAAACGGCCAGTTACAATTATAAACACAATCCTTTTTTCTTTATGATGTATACCTATTTAGAAATACTGCCCATTGGAATATTAATTACCTTGATCAGTTCATTGATTCTTAAAAGAAAAACACCTGCTATAAATCAACCTGAAATCATCAATAGGTGAGTTCAACGAGCGTAAATGAACTACGTTCATTTCATTCGTACCCGTGACAGCATTCGCGGGAGGAATAGGCGTCGTTTTTAAAAAAAATATTCAACAATTTAATTAAGCATATCAAAATGAAAAAAGTAAAAGGTATTGGAGGCGTCTTCTTTAAATGCAAAGACCCCGGGAAAATGAAGGAGTGGTACAAAACGCATCTTGGTTTAGACACGAACGATTATGGGGCAACATTTGAATGGAGAGAAGCATCAGACTCTGCAAAAAATGGTTCAACATCATGGAGTCCATTTGCCGAGACTACAAAATATTTTGAACCATCTGCAAAGGACTTTATGATTAACTACATCGTTGCTGATCTGGACGCACTTGTTGAGGATCTAAAAAAAGAAGGTGTTACAATCGTTGACAAGATAGAAAGTTATGACTACGGGAAGTTCGTTCACATTTTAGACGTTGAAGGAAACAAGGTTCAGTTGTGGGAACCTAATGATTAAGTATTTCAATGCAGGATGTTTCTATTTCTTCAGAGTTATGTGGTTGTTTCACGAGATATTAGTTCCAGGGGAACATAGATATTTTTGCTCCTCCGCCTGGAGTAAATTATTGAACATGTGGCTCAATCCCCCTTACACCCATGTCTATTACTGTATCCCCATCCAACGGCTCAAAGTAAAGTGGGTTACTGTGTTCCACCCACTCAAAGCTATGGTTGGTAGAAACAGAAACGGTCACCGTCTTATCAGTACTGCCTGATGAAGAAATAATAAGTGGCGAGTCGAACTTACCGGTTACAACACAAGATCCTGCCGGAACCGGAGAGGTAAACGCGAGTGGATTCGGAACCGTAGTGGCTCCGGGAGGCGCCTGTCCCTGGGAAACGGTTGTTATGCTGAAGTTAGTGGTTTCAAAACCCCAGAAGCCCTGCAGTTTGTTTGCGTTAACAGCAATTGTACTGTCCTTAATCGTGTAGTTGTGGATGTAAGTATTGAATCCGATGAAAGATGCGATGGTGCCCTGGGCATCGTATGGAACGGTATTGTAATAATACCGGTAGCTGATGTCGTAGTTTTGATAAGCAAGAGAAACGCGCAGCCATTTGTAAGTACCTGCCGCAACCTGGGAAAGCGGAATAGAGAAAAATATTCCTCCGTCTGCTGCAAGTACAGCCTGGTCAAAGTCGATAGCCAAACCGCCATTGTTCACTTCCGGTGCACGGTAAACGACTGCACCATTTCCAAGCAGTGTGAAGGAATCCTGTGCAAGTTCAATGTAGTGCGCACTCATCAGGTTAAAATGCGGACTCAGACTGCCATGTCCGGCAGGAACTCCGGTAACAGCACCGAAATTATTAAGGCGTGCCTGTGTGCTGTCGAAGTGAAACCTGAATATCAGCTGGGAAGTTGAGGTTGTGTTTTGATCTGGAGTTGAGTCGTCTTCTTTTTTCCTGCATGATGCAAGTGATACGATAAGAAGTACTGCCAAAAGGTTTTTCATACGTTATTTTTTGTAAAATTAACTAAATATACTTCTCGTTTCAGATTATTACTTTCGCACCTGAATGAAAAATGAAAGACCCCTGATTTTAATTACCAACGATGATGGTATTACAGCTCCCGGCCTCCAGGCATTGACCGAAGCCATGATTGAACTGGGAGATATTGTTGTAGTAGCGCCAGACAGCCCGCAATCGGGTATGGGACATGCCATCACAATTAATAATTTGTTGCGGCTTGATAAAGTACGCGTGCATGATAACCAGCAATGGTATCAATGTTCCGGAACACCAGTAGACTGCGTTAAAATTGCCATTGATAAAATTTTGCCACGAACTCCTGATTTGTGCGTGTCTGGTATCAACCACGGTTCAAATTCTTCTATCAATGTAATTTACTCAGGTACCATGAGTGCTGCCATGGAAGGTGCCATTGAAGGTATTCCAAGCATTGGATTTTCATTGTCGAATTTCTCCCTGGATGCAGACTTCAGCGGGGCAAAAAAATATGCACAGAAAATTGCCAAAAATGTGCTTGAGTTTGGTATTCCTGAAGGCGCTTTGCTGAATGTGAATATACCGAAACTTCCGGCAAATGAAATTAAAGGAGTAAAAATTTGCCGACAGGCCATGGCAAAATGGGAAGAGGAATTTGATGAACGCCTGGATCCCAACAAACGGAAATACTACTGGCTTACCGGCAAGTTCATCAATTACGATAATGGTGAAGATACTGATGAGTGGGCACTGAAAAACGGATACGTGAGTGTAGTGCCTGTTAAATTTGATTTTACGGCTCACCATGCCATTCCTTTTCTAAACAAACTGGATTATCATGTTGAATAGACTGCCCCAGGATAATTTTTTACTTGGACTGTTTACAGGAATCGCTTCTTTATTTTTATCCTGGCTCGGCCTGCGCGCAATCAGAATGGCATTGGTTGATTATTATGGAAATCCATATTTTTTTCCTTCGCCACGTATTGAACTTATCACGATCCTGATCAATCTCATTTTATTTCGTGTCATCATTGTAAATCTAAAGAAAGAAAAAACCGGGAGAGGAATCTTGTTCAGCACCGTGGTCTCCTCAATGATTTTCTTCTTTTTATTTTACAAACTGAATTTTCGTTTGCCTTGAAAAGATATAACAATATGTTGACCGGGTTAATCGGGGGCTTATTGGCTCCTGCAATTGTATTTGCGGTTTACTTTAAAATACACGATCCCGAACTCAACCTCGTTGATGCCATTCACAGGCTGATCGAATCCGGAATCATCTCCTATTACCTGAGTCTGTGTGTGATTGCCAACCTGTTGTTGTTTTTCATTTTCCTCAAACTAAATGCGGAGCTTGCTGCAAGGGGTGTGCTGGGCGCCACTTTCATTTATGCGTTCACCATTTTAATCTTAAAGCTGGCATGAAATACTACCTCATAGCCGGAGAAGCTTCAGGGGATATGCATGCAGCGAACCTGATGAAAGAACTCAAGAGGTCTGATCCTTCGGCGGATTTTCGGTTTTGGGGAGGAGACCTGATGGAAAAGGAGGGAGGCACCCTCGTAAAGCATTACCGCGATTTGGCTTTCATGGGTTTCACAGAGGTGGTGATGAACCTGAGGACAATTCTCAGGAATATTGAATTCTGTAAAAGTGATTTATTAAATCATAAACCGGATGCACTTATTTTAATTGATTATCCTGGCTTCAACCTGCGCATAGCTGAGTTTGCCAAACAGCACGGCATCAAAGTTTTTTATTACATCTCTCCGCAGATCTGGGCGTGGAAACAATCACGCGTACATAAGATCAAACGCATTGTAGATAAGATGTATGTGATCCTTCCTTTTGAAAAAGAGTTTTATAAAAAGTTTGATTACGAAGTTGAATTTGTCGGGCATCCATTGCTCGATGAAATTGAAAAAATCAAAGCACAAAGCAAGACACTCGCTGATTTTACGAGGGACAACAAATTAAATGATAAACCAATTGTTGCACTTTTACCCGGCAGCAGGAGGCAGGAAATTTCAGTCATGTTACCATTGATGCTTTCTGTTGTTGAAGCGTTTCCTGGTTTCCAGTTCGTGATTGCTGCTGCTCCGTCAGTTCCGGGAAAATTTCTTTCTGATGTTATCGGTAATAAGAATGTCAGCGTCGTTTCAGGACAAACCTATTCTTTGCTGACGCATGCAACTGCTGCATTGGTAACCTCCGGGACGGCGACTTTGGAAACGGCATTGTTTGGAGTGCCTGAGGTAGTCTGCTACAAAGGAGGATGGATTTCTTATTCAATTGCACGCCTGCTGATCAAGGTGGATTACATCTCGCTCGTTAATTTGATTATGAACCGGGAAGTTGTAAAAGAGCTTATTCAAAATGAGTTGAACTCTTCCAGCCTGAAGGATGAACTGAATTCCATTCTAATGGATCAGCAAAAAATTAATGCAATGAAGGCTGATTATATTGTTTTGAAGGAAATGCTTGGAGGTTCCGGAGCTTCTGTGAAGACTGCAGCACATATTTTTAGAGAAATAGGCATGTGAACTTTTTTCGGAATAATCAAGGTTTGAATACTGTTTGAAAAACTTAGTGGTATGGAGTCTTCGTGGCAGATTTCCATTCTTCCCTCTAAACTTTAAACCTTTTTATTCTATTAATTCAGATGTAGCATTGATCATGAGACTCCATCTTGCCGCCTTAAATCTATCTCATGAATTACTGGAACGAAACCCCGTTGTTCCGGTTCCTGGTTTTCTTTATTTGCGGCATTTTGCTGGCAATCTATTTTCCATGCCTTAGTCTGCGAATTTCTTTAACCGTCTGCGGCCTGCTCATTTCATTAATTTATTTTCAGTTTATTTTCCGGAAAAAACTCGATTATTACAAAAGGCGGTGGATTACAGGCGCGTTGAGCTATGTCATAGTTTTTCTCACCGGATATGCGCTTTCCGTTCTGGTCGCAGAGAAGAATTATCCTGCTCATTTCAGGAATATGAATCATCCGTCAGCTTTCGTCGGATATCTTCAGGAACCGATAAAGGAAAAATCAAAAAGCTGTAAGACAGTTTTAAAAATTTTTACTGTGAAAGAAAATGGTGAGTGGAAGGAATCAACAGGAAACTGCCTTGCATATTTTTTTAAGGATAGTGAATCATCAGCGTTAAAGTATGGTGACCTCATCGCATTTTCAATTTGCCCGGATGAAGTACCTGTAGCATCCAATCCATCACAGTTTGATTACAAAAGCTGGCTTGGTTTCAACCAGGTTTTTGACCAGGTTTATTTTCCGGCGGGAAAATGGAAATTGATTGATCATCACTACGGAAACGGGCTGTATGATTATTCATATTCTTTGCGGAGTAAGCTGCTGGAAGTATTCAGAACGAATTATATCACAGGGCAGGATTATGCTGTGCTCTCAGCATTAATACTGGGATATGAAGACGAAATAGATTCAGAAATTATAAATGCCTATGCAGCATCGGGCGCACTACATGTACTTTCTGTTTCCGGTTTGCACGTGGGAATTATTTTTGTCGCCATTAATTTTTTCCTGGGATTTCTGAACCGGAGCAGGAAGACGCGATTAATTAAATCCATCATTATTATTCTTTTCCTGTGGTTTTATGCTTTGTTGACAGGTTTGTCTCCGTCAGTATTGCGGTCAGCTACCATGCTCTCATTCATTGTGATTGGACAAATGACAAGGAGTCATACCAATCTTTATAACACGCTTGCGGCGTCTGCGTTTTTTCTACTTGGAATAAATCCATTCCTGATTATGCAGGTCGGATTTCAGCTTTCCTATATGGCTGTGTTAGGCATTATTTTTTTGCAGCCATCCATCCAGGGAATGTGGGAACCATCGTGGTGGTTGCCGCGACAGGTATGGAGCTTAACCTCCGTTTCAATTGCTGCGCAGATAGCCACGTTTCCGCTTGGTTTATTTTACTTCCACCAGTTTCCCGTTTATTTCCTCTTATCAAATCTCATTGTTATTCCGATTTCTACTGTTATTATTTATGGAGGAATTATCCTGCTCATTATTTCCGGCTGGCACATGGGTGCGCTTGTCGTTGGAATCCTGACGGGAGATGTAATTCATTTTATGAATGAATCTGTTTTGTTCATTGAAAAATTGCCATGTTCAATTATTTCAGGGATTTCAATTACAGTTTTTGAATCGTGGACATTGTATGTTTGCATCGGAACATTGTTGTTATTCCTCGCTGTTAAAAGACAGCAATACCTTGTAATCTCTGTTCTGTCTGTCGCTTGCCTGTGTGGGAGCCAGGTGCTGGAAGCGATCCGTATCAATCAGCAAAGGCAGCTGGTGGTGTATAGTGTAAATGGAAAATCGGTTACCAACATTATTGATGGCAAAGAAAATTTCATCAAAACGGATACAGGAATGCTCGCGGCAAGAAGTATGATGCTTTTTAATATCTATCATTATTGGTGGGATTGTGGAATGGATGAAAGCAAGGTGACTAGTATTCAGGATTCCACTGCTCATCAGGGTAATTATTGCTACTACAGGGACTTTTTAAAATATGGAAATTTTAGAATTGCTTTTGTATCGGATACAAACCTTCTATACAAGTTTACAGGTAAGACGGAAGTTGATTTTTTAATCCTTTCCTCAAATGTAAAGACAAAGTTGAAGAACCTATCCGAACACTTTGTATTCAAACACCTTATAATTGATTCCTCCAATTCACCTCGAAAAGCGGAACGGCTGGTGAATGAAGCAAAGAAGGTGGGGGTTTCAGCGTATTCTGTGCCACATGAAGGTGCATTTGTTTATCACCTTTCCCGGGAGTAGCTTTGAGAAAAAATCAATATGAAACAACTCATTATTTTGTGCGGACTCCTTGTTGGACTCCTTCCTTCATCAGCCCAGGATACAAGTAAGATTAAACAGTCTTCGGTAGCTGCCAATTCACTTCAACACAACAAACACATGGTTTTTGCGCGGACACCTGCGGACACCAATAATCCGGGCAACGCTTCTCAGACTTTTAAAGGTGATGATTTTATTTATGCGCGTGTATTTTTCACCCAGCCATTAAAGGAAGTTTTATTTCTTGAAAAGAATGATGAAGGTATGATACCGATTGATGTTTTCGTGGAAGATTTGACCAATCATGCTTCGCTCTATATCTCTCTTGACCTCACGGAGGAAGAAATGACAAAAACATTTTTTGATTTTGACATCCTGCCCGACCCTGCACATACACTTCGCAACAGCAAGGAATTTGAGACCGGCCGGTTCTCCTTTTTTGTAAGTGAGTCTGGCCTCGAAAAAAAGAATCCTGTTTTTAAGTTTACCATCGGCGATGCCACCGGTTATATCCAGGTTGACTTTACAGGCATCAATCTGCAACAGGTGAAGGCAAGAGATTTAGAAGCGTATAAAAATGCGCATAAAGTAAAAGAAGGTGAAGAGAAGCAATGAGTTATATCATTGAATGCTCGCTGTGAAAAGCAATTGATGAAGAAAAAAGACTCTAACACATCAAAAAAATCTAGTGCGCAAGTTCTGTAACTGCATCACGAAAAAACTCAATGTTATGATTATCCTCAGTCTCAATCATAAGTGTTCTTCTATCATTCATCTCATATTGTATTTTAAATGTAGCCATAAACTTATTGAAAGGGAGAACTATGATTAAATCACAATTCCTTCTCATTCCCAATTTCTTACCTTCGTACTCTTTCAACCAGCGAATAAAATGAGGAATCATAAAATTTTAATGATAGTGGAAGATGACGCGGACGACCGGCTTTATTTCAGTGATGCAGTAAAGGAAATTGATGCAGCCAATGAGTGCATTGAAGCATGGAACGGTGTACAGGCGCTCAAACTGTTACACAAATTGACGCAGCTACCCGATTTTATTTTTATTGACATCAACATGCCTCTGATGAATGGGCTGGACTGTTTGGAGAAATTAAAAGAAGATGAGAAACTGAAAAACATTCCCGTGATAATTTACACCACTTCACAGTACCAGGAAAACAGTGATTACACCCGTGAGCTCGGCGCAGCCTATTTCATCACCAAGCCAATAGATACAAAGCAACTTCCACAACTGATAATTTCAGCCATGGAAAAGGCAACGCAAAACAAGCATCATCAATAATTATTTTTAGTATCAATGGCAGCGTCAAAAAAAAAAAATAAAAGCAAGTTACAGCCACCTGCCACAGTGCAGAACTTCCCTATTGTAGGCATTGGCGCATCTGCCGGAGGATTGGATGCTTTTAAGAGTTTGATAAAAGCGATACCCGAAGTATCCGGAATGGCGTTCGTGCTGGTTCAGCACCTGGACCCGGCACACGAAAGTATTCTACCCGAAATTTTACAACGGGTAACAAAAATTCCGGTGCTTGAAATTACGGATGACATACATCTTGCGCCTGACCATATCTATGTGATCCCGTCAAACAAAATGCTGATATCCACCGATGGTGTGCTAAAGCTGACCGACCGGGCAAAAAAAATAAATCTTTCTATTGATGTTTTTTTTACATCCATTGCCGAGGTACACAAAGAGTTTGCGGTAGGTGTTGTATTATCAGGTACAGGCACTGATGGCACACTCGGCTTGAAAGCAATTAAAGAGAATGGAGGCATCAGCATTGCGCAGGACACCGAATCGGCAGCTTATGATGGTATGCCACAAAGTGCCATCAATGCAGGTGTGGTAGATTTTATTTTAGCTCCCGAAAAAATTCCCGAGCAGCTTTCCCATATCAGCAGCACTTACCGCAGCACTCATGTTTTTAAAGAAGAAGAAGAGTTGCCAAAAGATGATGAAGCTATTTTCAAACAAATTCTTTCGCTCCTTCGCCAGCGCAGTGGTGTTGATTTCACTTATTACAAACAGCCCACTTTTCACAGGCGTATTGCGAGAAGAATTGCCATTACCAAAAAGAGAAATCTTGCCGGATACTTAAAAATTTTGCGTACCGACAAAGCAGAACAGGATGCTCTTTTCCAGGATATACTCATACCTGTTACTTCTTTTTTCCGCGACCCGAAAGCTTTTCAGTTTTTGAGCAGCACCGTATTTCCAGCCCTGCTAAATAACAAATCACAGGATCTCATCCGCATCTGGGTTGCCGGATGTTCCACAGGGGAGGAAGCCTATTCAATAGCCATCTGCCTGCATGAATACCTCACATTGACTAAAAAAGAGGGAACGAAAATTCAAATCTTCGCTTCCGATATTTCCGAAATTGCAATCAAAAAAGCAAGGAATGGAGTATATCCCAAATCCGAAGTAGAAAGACTTTCGCAGGAGCGGATAAAAAATTATTTTACTAAAAATAATGGCGGTTACGAAGTGAAGAAACAAATTCGCGATTTATGTGTGTTTGCCCCGCACAATTTTTTGAAAGACCCTCCTTTTGCAAAAATGGATTTAATAAGCTGCCGCAATGTGCTTATTTACATGGATAGTTTTTTACAGAA